>NZ_SGSW01000116.1:0-2537 GCF_004209125.1 Acinetobacter sp. WCHAc060033
TTCGATTGGTGATACCTATTTAGTGGCGAGCCAGTTACCCGTTGAACAAGGTACAGCATTGATTAACGCAGGTAAAATTGCCTTCAGTTCAGCTCATGTTAATTTATTATTAACAGCAGGGATTATCATCGGGATACTCTCCATTGTGGTATTTTTTATGCTAGCTAAATATCGAGATGAGAATTCATTGTGATGAAATTTATTTGAGGATCATCAAACAGAATGGTTAAGTTCAGACATCAATTTATCTTAAATTTATGGTTTAAATTAAGCCGTATTAATCTGAACTTAACACATTATAAATGAGTTGATGTCTTACGATTTAGTTGAATAGTAAAACAGCTGCCACCTAAGTTTTTGGATTTAGAATAATAAATATGACCTTGGTGTGCTTCAATAATTGCATCAATCACTGCCAAGCCTAATCCAGTACCGCCATCTAGACATGATCTAGAGTCTTCCAGTCGATAGAAGGGTTTGAACAGGTGTTTAAGATGCGATTCATCAATACCAGGACCTTCATCTTCAAACGTCAATACCCAATGTTCTGCTGTGGTTACAGATGTAATATTTATTTTTCCAGCATTCGAATATCTTAGAAAGTTAGAGAACAATGCAATAAAGACCTGTTCCATCCTTCTTATATCAACGCAAACCAATTTATCCGTCAAATTTAAAACAATAGTTAAACCTTTAACATGAAACCGTTCATTAAACATCTGCAGACATTTTTCAATACTATTTTTTAAATTGGTCTTTTCTAGTTCTAATCGTAATTGTTTATTTTCAATAAGTGTCAGTGTCCGTAAATCTTCCACAAGGTAAGATAAGCCTTCGACTTGGTTCAATAAGCTTAGGTGTAAAGCTTTATCGGCAATAAATATACCATCGACAATACCTTGCAAGCGACCTTGTAATATTGTCACAGGTGTTCGTAATTCATGTGCAATTGCAGCATTCCAAACAGTTGAATTCTTAACTGATACTTCAAGTTGGTTTGCCATTTCATTGAAGTTCTCAATAAGAGACTTGATTTCATGTGGAATATCATGATGTGGCTGTTTAATTCTGAGTGCTAAATTGCCTTGTTGAATTTGTTGAATAACATCTGCTAAATCACTAATTGGCTGTGTATAGCGTTTTCCATATTTAAAGGCGAGGATAGTAGAAAGAAAAAAGCCTGTTAATAGCACTAAAAACAGCCAGATAAAGTCAACGGAGGTAACTGAAAATTCATTTGAATTAATAACTTGTGTATTTAGAAAACCTATTTTTATCGCCCAGCTATAAACAAAATAGCCAATCATGAAAGATAACAGCGTAATGCCTAAATTGAATAGGCTCATCATGATAATAAACTGGAAGTTAATTCCAACAGAATTTTTAAAAAAGTTAAATTTCATGATTTTGATCTAAGCGATACCCCACGCCACGGACATTGATTAATAAGCCATTTACATCATTTTCTTCAAGTTTTTTGCGTAATTTGCTGATATGGCTATCTACAGTGCGATCTAAAGCATCACTTTCAGGCATACAGTTTTGGATCAATTCATTACGTGTAAAGACTTTATTCGGTGTTTTTGCCATCAAAAACAGTATCTTATACTCAGTTAACGTAAGGTTGAGCAACTGATTTCTTTGACCATTTGAAATGTAAACTTGATGATGATCTGGATTAATTTCAATATTTCTATAACGAATAATATTAGTTATTTCCATATTTTGGCTTGTACTTCGTCTAAGTACGGCTTGTATTCGTGCAATCACTTCGTTTGGGTTAAATGGCTTAATAATAAAGTCATCAGCACCCATTTTTAGCCCCATGATCTTATTCACTTGATCATCTAAGGCAGTCAGCATAATGACAGGTAAATGACTTGTTTGACGGATGATTTGTAGAATTTCCCAGCCATTTAGTTTGGGTAATTTAATATCAAGGAGAATCAGGTCGATAGAGTTGGCTTTTAGGCACTCTAAAGCTTGTTGTCCATCCAATGCACGGATGACCTGCATGTTTTCATTTTTTATGTATTTTTCAAGAATGTCACCAATATCATAATCATCTTCTACAACGAGAATGACGCTGTTTTCGAAGCTGTGCTGTAGATTTGGATACATATATTTTATCTTAGATGAAGTAGCTATGCATTTTAACATTTAATTGTGTAATGGAGATGATTAGACGAGCAGTCATTTATATTTGTAATTGAGGGGTGACATATAATAAAATTCGTTGCATATCAGTATTAATGAACAAAATGTCAATTATCATTCATTTAACATAATGGCTGTTATACGAAACGAGAGTGTTAGAACCCATTTAAAGTGTCTATATTCTCACCAATAAAAATGTCTAGTTTATGATGGTTTTTATCACCATGGACTGGATATAAATATAGATGCTGATCACTATGTCTGACAAAGAAATTCAACGGCTTGCAGTTCTGCAAGACGTTCGAGATCATCGTATTACCCAGATCCGTGCTGCTGAAATCCTAAATCTTTCCACCCGTCAAATTACCCGGTTATTGCAA
>NZ_SGSW01000117.1:0-2527 GCF_004209125.1 Acinetobacter sp. WCHAc060033
GCGAGGACCAATTGGTTGTACGATAGATTTTAGGTGTAGGCTTCTTCATCTGGAAATTATATTACTGAAGAAGCCTTCAAGAATAGCTTTGTGCAACAAAGCCATTTAGCAATACGACAAGTTATGACGTTTAAAATGATTGCTTATAGTGCAAATTAAATGATTCTAAATCAGAGTAGGAAATTTAATATATATCTACTATAATAAATAAATATAGCCAAAATAGAAACTAATATTTTATTTTAATACATATATGAATCAATATTGCACACTTCAAATTTTTCAAAATAACGAATGGCAAGATTGCGCTATCGTTGAATTAATTGCTAATCAAGAGCAGGGCTGGAGAGCATCTACACGAACGTCATACTTATTTGAATATGCTATTGAACATATGGATTTAAGGGATGGTCATGCTCTATCATTCCAATTTCCAGTCAATGTACAAAACAACTTAGAAAACCAATGGCCAGCATTTCTCATGGACTTGCTACCTCAAGGTTATGGGCGAAAGGAGCTTTTAAATCAGCTGGGTTTTTCAATTAATGTAGAAGAACAAGCTGATTGGCCCCTGTCAACGGCATTCTAAAATTGACCCCTTTTACCTTACAAATGGCAAAGTAAAATTGACCCCTTTGATCTCGTATTAAGTTTCAACCTGGGGCTGAATCCCAATTCTTTTTTTATCCTTCAAACGATAACTCTCACCCGATATCTGTACCACATGACAGTGATGTAATAGCCGATCTAACATCGCAGCGGTCAACGTAACATCATCCGCAAATGACTTAGACCATTGGCTAAAGGGTAAGTTACTCGTCAATATCGTACTGCCTTTTTCATAACGCTTGGCAATCACATTAAAGAACAAATTCGCTTCTTCACGTCCAAACGGTAAATAACCAATTTCATCGATAATCAGTAACTTTGGTCCCAGTACCGCACGTTGCATATAGGTTTTCAGTTTACCTTGCTGGTAGGCTGTACTTAGTTGCAGCATGAGATCGGCGGCGGTAATGAACTTGATCTTAATGTTGTTCATGATGGCCTTATAGCCTAATGCCATAGATAAGTGCGTTTTTCCTACTCCGCTAGCCCCGAGAAACACCACATTTTCTGCTCTAGTAATAAAGCTCAGATTGAACAGTTCAATCACCTGTGATTTAGGGGCCCCTAGGGCATAATTAAAATCATAGTCTTCCAGGGTTTTGACTTGAGGCAGGCCTGAGAGTTTCATCAGTACCTGCTGACTGCGCTGTTGCCTGGCAGCATATTCATGCGTCAAGATCGCTTCAACAAAGTCGGCATAACTTCCATCCTGACCTAATGTTTGTTGTGCATGATGTGACCATTGTGATGCGATGGCAGGCAGATTGAGCTTTTGGCAAAGCTGCTCTATACGGTCGTATTGCAGATTCATCAGGAAACTCCCAGCAACTGGTCATATACCGATAAGGGATGCTGCAAACTCTCGTAGGGCATGACATGCTCTGCTGCTGCAACAGGTACAGTGCAGGAACCTGTATCTGATTGCGGTAATGGCGTAAATTTTTGCTGCTCCTGTTGCAGTCGAACAGCCGGTTTTTCTTGCGTGGTGGCATGAATCCGCTGATTGGCGGTTTCATGCAGCCACCGGCCAATGTGGGCATTGGCGACATCAACATCTAACAGTAAACCCGAAGTCTTCAGGCTTGCTTTCAATGGCACAATAAAGCTTGATTTGAGGTATCCATTAAAGCGTTCAACTTTGCCTTTGGTCTGTGCACGGTAGGGCTTACATACGCGAGGACGAAAGCTGTATTTCTTGGCGCAGTCGAGCAGTTTGGGATTCCATTTATGCTGCCCCTCCTGATAGGCATCCCGTTCAATCATGATCGTTTTAGCGTTATCAAACAGGATTTCTTGAGGTACTCCTGCAAAGAACTGAAATGCATTTTCTAGACCATCGATCCATGCATCGGTACGTTCATGATCATAAAATTTCACGAAAGTCGCTCTGGAATACCCTAATGTTGCGACAAAGGCTTTTAAAGTCGTGTTGTTGCGTCGAATCGTGGTGAAATCCACCTGCATTTGTTGGCCAGGTTGGGTTTCAAAACGAATGATCGGTTCCGGTTTGGCAACTGGTTTTAATGTTGCAAGATATTCCCTCAATATCCTGATCTTTCCTGGATATCCCAACCTTAAAATTTCCTGGTAGAGCACGACAGCAGGAATCCATTCAGGATGAGCTGCATTTACACGTTGGAGTAAATAGGGTTTATATGGGTCAAGGATACTTATTCTAGGCTGTATACGCTGATACTGAGGTGTGGTGTTTTGCCGTAAATATTTACGTACGGTATTTCTGGACACCCCCAGTTGACGACTAATGGCTTTAATAGATTTACCTTGTTGATGAAGTATTTGGATTGTCACTGCTTGCTCCAAAGTTAACATGTTGAGCAGTCCAAAATGACCGCTATATTAACCAAGGGGGTCAGTTTTTAAATGCCATTAGGGGGTCATTTTTACACTGCCGCTAACA
>NZ_SGSW01000118.1:0-2511 GCF_004209125.1 Acinetobacter sp. WCHAc060033
GTAAGCGTCCGCTGAACCCCATGTCTATTTTTTAATTTGAGTTGGATTTCCAGCGGTGTGGTAGCAATTCTTCTATTTGGGTCACTTTATGGGTCGGCAATCTTTTCAGCACATCACTTAAATAGGCATACGGATCCAGCCCATTCAGCTTTGCTGACTGGATTAAAGTCATGATGTTTGCCGCTCGCTGACCACTACGCAGCGAACCTGCAAATAACCAGTTCTTACGTCCCAACGCCCAAGGCCGCACCTGGTTTTCCACCCAATTATTGCAAATCGGTAGATTGCCATCATCCAGATAGCGGCTTAAAGCTGGCCAACGCTTCAGAGTGTAATTGATGGCCTTGGCGGTTGGAGAACTCGATGGCACCGTCAGTTGATGCTGGTTGAGCCATTCATACAGTTGTTGCATCACCGGTTGACTATGCTGTTGTCGGTATTCGCGGCGCTGTTCTGCTGTACCATCGGTCTTTCTCCTGAGTTCTGCTTCTATGGCATACAGTTTCTGAATCAGCACTAAGGCCTGTTCAGCGACCTGACTTTTCTTGGTCACATGCAGTTCATGGAATTTACGACGAGCATGCGCCATGCAGCCCACCTCAATGACTTGGCCTGATTTAAAGCGTGCTTTATAACCACTGTAATCATCACAGACCAGATGGCCCTGCCAGTCTTTCAGGAACGCTTCAGCATGCTGGCCTGAACGACTATCCTGAAAGTCATAAATCACGGCTTGAATTGGATTATATTGGGTTGTTGCATAGGCCCAGACATAACCTTTCTTCGGTTTTTTCTCATCATCACTCATCCGCATGATGGTGACCGGCGTTTCATCGGCATGGATCACCCGCTGTTGCAGCACCACCTGTTTTAAGGCATTGGCCAGAGGTTCCAGTTCCACACCGCAGCGACCTATCCAGTCAGATAACGTTGATCTAGAAAGCTCGATTCCCGCCCGCTGATAGATCAGACGTTGACGGTACAGCGGTAAATGATCGGCATACTTCGATACCAGCACATGGCTGAGCAGTTCAGGTGAAGCAATGCCTTTATCAATCACATAGGCAGGCATCGCTTGCTGAGTCAGGATGTCACACTGATCACAGACCCATTTGCCACGCACATGCTGTTCCTTATAGAACTGTGCCGGTCTGAAATGCAGTTTTTCACTGACATCTTCGCCGATACGACGGAGTTGGCATCCACAACTGCATTGGGTTGATGCAGGTTCATGCTCGATGCGAATCGTAGGTAAGTGAGTTGGCAATGGACGACGTTTAGGTTTGTTGACTGTGGCTTTGTGTGTCGCTGCATCGGTTTTATCTGCATTTAGCCGTTCCAGTTCCAGATCAACTGCGGCAATATCTTCTTCAACCGCTTCATCCCAGAGATGGATTTGTTTTGCAGTGAGATGTTCGTTTTTACTGCCGAATTTGTGCTGTTTAAACAGCGCCAGTTCATGCTCGTATTTTTGATTGAGAATGGAAAGATGTTGAACTTTGGCATCCAATTGCTGGTTTGATTTTTCTAATTCTTGATTTGATTGTGCCAGAGACTGATGCTGCATTGCCAACTGTCTGGTAAATTCCAGCAGTTGTTCATGGGTCAGTTGGCTTAAGTCTGGCAGCGTATTCATGACCGCAGTATGCCTGAGGTCATGAAGAGAATGAAATAGAACGTTTGGAGAATAGCAGAATGGAACAGCCTGGTTTAAAGCATCGTCACCACCTGCTGTCGTCCAATGCGCTGCCAGGGCAAACCTTGGATCAGTGCCTGTAACTGTTCCGGGCTGAGGGCCACGGTTTCACCTTGGTGAACTTGAGCCCAGTGAAATTTGCCCTGTTCCAGCCGCCGGGCACACAGCCAGATGCCCAATCCATCATGTACCAGTACTTTCATGCGATGGCCACGTTTATTACAGAACAGGTAAGCACAATGCGGTTTGATGTAGCCAAAGGCTCTCACCACCTGAGCCATGGTCGTATCCATACCTGCACGCATGTCCATGGGCTGAGTAGACAACCAGATTTCATCAATGCGGATCATGTTGCAAGTGCCTTGAGTAATTCTGCCAAGGCAGGTATTTCTGATGTCTGCCATTTTAGCTGAATATCATTATTCGTATGAGGCACGGTGATACACAACGTGATCCTCTCATCAATAGGTTGGCTGATTGCAGCAGTGTAAGGTAAAGCAATAAATGCTGGATTCACATGAGTAGGATCCTGCACGGCACCCTCATGATGGCTGAAGATCCTGATCCAACGACTGACAAGGTTGGCATTAATACTATGTTGCAGTGCGACCGAAGCGATCGAGGTATTAGGATTTTTGCAGGCATTGACAATACTGAGTTTGAATTCTTTGCTGTATGTTCTGCGTTTTTTAGCAACAGGAGGTGTTGCTGAATATATATCCATGTTCATGGATTAAGTCCCCACTTGTTTTTAAGTGAGGACTAAATTAAGGCTTATAGGACGAATTCATAAGGTGTGTTTAGCGGACGCTTAC
>NZ_SGSW01000119.1:0-2493 GCF_004209125.1 Acinetobacter sp. WCHAc060033
TTTTCCATTGCTTGGGCTTTTTCGATGTCGCCCTCTGCAATGTGTAGCGCTTGTAGACGTAAATTTTGAAGTTCCATTTTTTATCTCTGGTGAGTGGGTGTGAGATTTATATTAACTTTAGTTAGTAGTATGGTCAATAGGGTTAGTGATAAAAGTTAATAAAAAGTTCGCAAATCTGTTTACTTTAGTTTTTAATAGACAAAAGAAAACCCACGCGGGGTGGGTTAGATGGAGTTTATTATGGAATTTCCTGAAAACATTGCACAGCAAATAGGCAGCGATTCAGTAGGCGCGACTCGTGCTTGGCGTCATCAAATGATATGTAAATTAATTGATGCTGGTGTGACCAATCCAGGTGAAATTAAACATTCAGTCGATAGTCTTTATGAATTTGTTGTCTCACCAATTAAAAAAGCTCAAGAAGCGGTTGTAGACAATAAAGATCAAGAAAAAGAATTTATAAAAACCAATATTATTGATCAGCAAATGAATGGTGCGCATCTTTTAAACAGACTAATAAATCAAGCTGATCTTAATCAAGATCAGCTTGATGAAATAAACCTTTTTCTAAATCCTTATTCATTGTTTGAAGTTAAAAAGGTCTAGGCATTTGTATAGGTTTTGGAGGGTATACTACTTTGGCGTATACGCCATAGACATGGCCACATTGAGTACAATGAACTATATCAAACCAAGTATCCCCACCCTTAGATACAATTTCGCTGTCAGATTTTGTTATGTATTTAAGCCCCTGTATTTTGCAATCAGGGCATTTTGGTTCTGCAATACCATTACTCATCACGTTCTCCACCCGATCAGTAAGCTGCGTCGGGTTCGCAGTTTTATACTTCTCGATTGTGTCGAACAACCACGCCAATAATAGAAATATCTATTTGCAAGGAATTTAGTGTTGGAAAATCAGGGTTTAAAGGCACTAACTCAATAATATCAACGCCAAATTCATTAACCCCAATCACTCTATACTTCTTGAAGGTGGTTCTTGCTATGCCGTGCTGAACCTCTTGAGCAATGACTAGGGAACCAGGTTTTGCCTCTAATGACCCATCAACAACCAATTCATCACCTGGCATGAAAGTGGGCGACATGCTTAAGCCTTCAACCTTCAATGAAAAAATACATTCAGGTTTTGCACCCATATATGTAGTCCATGATGAACCAATAGGATTGATTCCATCATACCCAACATCATGAAATAGCCCTGCTTGCACATAATCTAGCAACGGTATTTCTCTTAGGGGTGTGCTAATAAATGAGACATTGCTCTCGTATTCAGTGTTTGAAACGGGTTGCTTGTTTTCTTTTCCATTCAAAAGCCATTCATCAGAAACATTAAGCAACTTTGCAATTGCTTTCAAATTTTCTGCCTTAGGAATGTTATCCCCTTTAAGCCATTTAGTTACGGCTGCGGTTGATTTTCCAGTTGCTCTAGCAATATCTGCTTGCTTCAAATTTTTTTCTTCAAGCTTTTGCTGAATTCTTTCATGCATAAACATGGCTTAAATCCGTAAAAATACTAACTAATGTTAATACAGGTTATTGAAACTTAGGTTAGCTTATGCTAACTTTGATTAATAATTTTTAGAAACTTAGGTTAGCGGAAATGAATACCCAAGATTTGAAAGATTTCCATCAATGCAAAACACGCAGAGATCTTTCTAAAAAAACTGGTTACTCAGAAGTGACACTCTGGAAGTGGGAGAAATTTGGAATTCCTCTCACTACGCAAGCTGTTTTGCAAATTAAAACAAATGGGAAGCTTAAAGCTGACCAACAAGCATTAGTTGCATAGGAACAATTATGAGCCTTGAAAAAAAATCTACGCATGTGCGCTTATCTCCTGAGAATCACGAACGAGCAAAGGTTTTGGCTGAAATTAAAGGTAAAGACCTTGCTCAATATATGGCTTACCTGCTTGAAAAAGAAATCGCAGGTGAGTGGCATGTACTTAATTTACAAGCTAAATCGTTTGAGCGCTTGGGAGTATCCGCTTTGTTAAGGGATTTGAGTACAGAGATCGAATTTCGAGAGGGATCGGAAGGGATTCACGGGGATTCGGACATTAAAAAAGCCTGATCCATGAAATCAGGCTTCCTATATTCACACTTCAGGGGAATGAATATGAAACCAAATATATCAAAACATCCATGCGCTAACAAGTGCAGCAACTTCAAAGATGAGCAGTGTAAGACTTGCTTAGTGCGTGATATAGAAAAGCGCGAGTTTGATTTAGGTGTGGCACCAGATGAGGCTTATAAAGCAGGCTTCAAAATGGATGACATGGTTGTGAAAATCAGCGGTGATGACAACACATTATACGTCTTCGCAATGTACAGCACTGTTCATCCTGGTTATTGCTATATCGGCGAACCATATGCTGAAGATGGTGAAATGGCTCATGTTGATGAAATCAGCCTAGCCTCAACAGCAGAAATCCAAGCCAATCGCCGTTTAACCGAAGCTGAACAAGCAATT
>NZ_SGSW01000012.1:0-107741 GCF_004209125.1 Acinetobacter sp. WCHAc060033
CTAAACACCCCAATCTCTAGCGAGATCGGGGTGTTTTTTTATTGGGTGAAAAATATAAATGTAATTGTTGGTATTTAGATAAAAAGAGCTTCTCTTATTCAATAGAAGCTCATAATCCACATTGATTTAACAATATATTATCGTAGTTGTCTTCTTGCATGTTTCAATGCAGTACGTAATCCTTCTTCTAGTGTTGGATGGTAAAAAGGTTTTTTAAGAATATCATCAATGGTTAACTCTTCACCGATCATCCAAGAGAGTAGATGTGCCATGTGTTCTGCGGATTCTACAAATAATTCAGCACCTAAAAGCTTTCTTGAATTTTTGTCTACATACACTTCTATCGCGCCTTTATTTTTACCTAAAACTAAAGCACGCCCCTGTTTTTCATAGGAAACAAAGCCAGTTATAAACTCAATGTTTGATTTGGTTAGATTTGTATAACTTTGTCCCACAATTGCCATTTCTGGATTGCTAAACACAATACCTAAAGGTGTTAAAGTATTTAGATTGCTTACTTTAGGAAAGTTTAAGCAACTTGAGATAACCTCACGTCCTTCATTGGCAGCTTCATGTTGTAATGGTGTTTGAGTAAAAGCATCACCAATGATAAAGATCGGTAATGACGACAATTGTTTACTTTTTAGATCAATTGGAAGTTTTTTTAGGTCTAAAAAAGTAGGATCAATATTTTCTAAAGCTAAGCTGGGTAAATGTGTATTACGCCCAGTAGCATTTAAAATATAGTCTACATGGATGGATTTAGACTGATTATTCTCAGTAAAGTGAATTTCAACGCCTGCTTCTTTATTTTTAATTTGGCTAGGTAAGACTTCAAATTTGATATTCAATTCTTTTGTTAGTTCTGTTTGGGCAATGTTTTGCAAATTTGGACTGCTGAGTACGCCGACCTTTTTACTACGCGCAAATATTGTTGTTTCAACACCCAAGCGATGCATTGCTTGCGCTAATTCAATTGCGATTACACCACTACCAATGACTGCAATGGATTTTGGTAAAGTATTTAATTCAAATATTTCATCTGATGTAATCAGTTTATCGCCAATTTCATTTTTCCAATTTTGGTCGTAGCTTGGTGTTGAACCGACAGCGATAATAAATGATTTTGCTCGGTATTGTTCTCCATTTACTTCAATGGTATTCGGATTGATAAATTTAGCTTCACCTGAAATTTTATGTTCTACATTCCAGCTTTCAACGTCGTTAAGTGTTGCTCGTGTAAAGCGGTTACGCAAAGTTTGTACATGTTCCATTATTTGGCTTGTATCTATTTCAGATTTTACGTTTAAAGCGACTTCTTGAGCATTTTGAATATCATGCATTCGATTGGCGGTGGAGATGAGTACTTTACTCGGCATACATCCTACACGTGCACAGGTGGTGTCCCATAGTCCTTTATTGATAATAAGTACATTTTGAGTATGTTTAATTGCTTCTTTATAAGCACTTATGCCTGCTGTTCCAGCACCGATAATAATAATGTCGTACATATATTAACCTGATTTTAAACAATAAAAATTACATAAAAAAACATTTATAAATAGCATATTTACACCTGTAAATATCTATGGTTACATAGCAGGCAAATTATACAAATACAAATTTAAGGTTTCTTCAGTTGGGTAAAGTTATGGATACTAGAAAATTTACTGGAAAGTTAAGTGCAATTGCTATTTCAATTTTGTTAGCGAGTTGTGGTGGGGGAGATGGTTACTATGGTAAAAGTGACTCATCAACTGAAACAGGAGGTGAAACGACTGGTGGTGAAACTACAAAAGTAGTAGTGGATTCCCTAAAAATTGAATTATCAAAATTATCAATGGCTGCTAGTAATGATACTTTAACAGTTACAGTACGTGCTTTGGATAATAATAAAGGTGGGCTAGCTGACTCAGATATAATTCTTAGTGTTGTTGATTCATCAGGTAATGTGCAAATACAAGGTGTTTCTAAAGTTACAACAGATGAAAATGGTAATGCAGTATTTGTATTAACAACACCTAGTACATCTTCGAATTTGCAAACTTTGATTGAAAATGGATTTTCAATAAAGGCACAAACAAATAATGGTCAATTAACACAGCAACAAACAATAGCTGTAACAGGTGATAAAACTTCAACAACAGATACCACAAGTATCGTTTTATTTAATGCTACTAAAGCGTCATTGAATGTTCGGAGTGATCTAACAACTTTAACATTAACTGCTGTTGATGCAAATGGTGCGGTTTTACCAAATCAAGCGATTTCATTGAAAGTCAATGATGTTGCTAAAAATGGAGTCAAATATGTACCACAGGCAACACAAACTGATGCTAATGGTCAAATTACATATACTTTAATTATCTCTGAATCAGCCCGTAATAGTAGCTATTCTGCAACTCAATTTATTCAAGATGGCTTAAATTTAGAAGCAAATTTTGGACAATCATCAACTATATATAAATATAAAATTAATATAGTGAATTCTACAGTTCCTACACCTGTAGGTGCAATCAATGTTGCCTATAACCCTACTAAAATTCAAGACTCAGCAACTGGTGTTTACTATTATCAAAATGTTTCAGTGCAAGTAAATGATGTTGATGGTAAACCTTTACCAAATACAGAAGTAACGATGGGGGTGAATCCTCTATCATATATCAAAGGTGGATATAGTTTTGATATAGTTGATGGTGAGAAAAAGTATGTTTATCATCCAACAGCTTCATGTACTAATCCTACTAAAGTTGTAAATAGTAATGGTGTTTCTGTAAATCAATTGGATCCAGTGAATGGGCAGACTGTACAAGTAGTTTCATATATTAAAAATGAAAATGAACCTGCAACTAACAATAAATATACGACTGATCCCAATGGTCGTTTTGATTTAATGATCCAATATCCAAAAATGTTTGGTAGCTGGTTAAATGTACAATTATCAGCAACTTCGACAGTGAACTCATCAACCATAACAGGTACGACATCGCTATTATTACCATATTTAGGGACAGATGTTGATACTACAGCAGAAAATGGTCCAAATATGCGTAGCCCATTTGGCACAAGTTTCAACTGTGCGGATGGAAACTAGGTTATAAAAACAGCGCCTCGGCGCTGTTTTTTATTTCACAGATGTCCCCATACTGACACCGACAGTCGGTCTTACATTCATTGAACTACAAGCTGAAAGCAGTAAACATGCGATCACGACAGTTGCTAAAATTTTCATAAAGACAGCCAAATACTAAAACAAAACTCTATTTTAAATTGGAATAATGGATGGGGTATGTATTAAAAGTATTGTTTCTATCCCGTATTTATGACTAAAAGTATGCCAAAAACAAAAAAGCCAAAATCTAAATGTGTAGACTTTGGCTTTAGATTATATTTAATGATTTGGTACTTATTGAATCTTATACTCTAAAACACGATTTCCATATTGATCGAGCAATTTCAAAGTTTTGTCATAGACTTGATAGCCTTTCACCTTGTTCAACGCCTCAGTATATTGCCCTGCAAGTTGCATCGTATTTTGACAAAACATATTGGTCGCACCCAATTGCCCAAGCGTGATGTGCTGTCCTTTAATCGCATACTGTCCCATGAGACGATTACAACCATCTGAACCACTGACACGTAAGTCAGAACCAAACTGAATACTTGGATTATTACGTGCATTTGGATCAGCTTTAAATTCAGTCGCACCAATATAAGTGAGTTCCCAATTTTTATTTTGTAATAAGGCTAAATTTTGAGCTTGTTGATCTGAATTAGGTGTAGTTGTACAAGCTGTTATCAATAAGCTTGCGGTCACAATTGAAGTTGAAATTAGGGTTTTTAACATAAACGATCTCTTTAATTTCAATAAATTTATCTACATAGAAAATAAATGAAATTTCTGGTCTGAGCAAATTTAAATATACAACTTGCGATTACTCATTTCTCTAAAGGTTGGGGTAAACCAAGACGAACGACTTTTGAAAAATTGGTACTGTTCTGATATTTAAAATGCGCATATCTCGCAGTTCTTGGGTTGATATGTGCATTTTTATACCATTCTTTCATTGACCATTGATGACTAATCGCACCTAAATCATATAAATAATTCGGTAAATAACCAGAAGCAAACAGTCGATAATCGGATGGAAGTTTTTTAGGACTAATGGCTTGAATCATATCAAAAACCAAAGTTGTACAGTTACTTGTTAGCGTGTTGTACCATTTCGGATTTTGGGCTAAACCATCGGATTTTGATAAGTATTCTTCAAACAGTGCTTTGCTTTCTGTTTTTGGTAATTGAATGGGAAAGAAGTAGACTTGTTCACCACGAATATTACTGCGTGTATAGACAATATCTTTTTCATCTGCGGCAATCAAACTCAGCTCAAACTGTCGAAAGAAACCACCGATGGCAGAAAAGCTTTCGGTTTTCTCTTTGCGGATTTCTATTGAAAAAACTAATGGTTTTTGATCTGAAAAATTAAAACTAACCAAGGTATGCGCGATTTGAGGTCCCATCCAATAGGAGGTAATGATATTGACCCCAGTGATGTGATCTAAATTAAATGTTCGAGTATCCCATTGTTCATCATACTGGGTTTCTGAATGCCAGTTAAAATTACGGACATTGTGAATGGTGACTAGATTTCCTTGTTTTTCATAGCTAAAAATACGAGAGACTTCAGGACTCCATTGACGATCTTGTTTTGCTGGAATATTGAAATACCACAATAGACTGATCAAAAAAGCCGCTATGTAAATCAAAGTATCTGTTTTTCGGCTAAACAGATTTTTTGTAAAATAGATTCCTAGAATACTAAAAGCGAAAATAACCCAAAGCGCGATGATGATATAACTCACCACTTGTCCTAAAGGTTGTTGTATCCATATCGCTAAACAAAACCAGAGTGATGTTAGAACAATGAAAAGCCCAAAAAGGGAATGGAGCAAGCCCATTAAAATGGTATGCATTACTGATTTTCTATTTACACTGTTCATAACATGCTATTTTTATTTATTAAACAGCTCTATTTTCGGTAAGTTGCAAACTCAAATGCAATGGCAGTTTTGTCATCAATATGTGATTCAGTTGCGACTTTTTTAAATTCAGCAGGAATTTCTGGGTAATGTGCATCGCCTTGTACATCAAGCTCAACATGAGTGAGTTCTAAACGATCTGCAATATTGACGGTTTGTTTGAAAATTTCTCCACCACCGATGATAAAGATTGTATTAGGTTTTTCTGAGGCTAAAACATCAGGAATGGCTTGTTCTAGTGCTGATTCAATTGAGTCCGCAGTTTTTACACCTTCAAAAGCCCAGTTTGGATCACGAGTAATCACCCAGTTGACACGTTTCGGTAGAGCACGTCCCATCGATTCAAGGGTTTTACGTCCCATTACCACCACACCGCCTTGGGTGATTTCTTTAAAGTGTTTTAGGTCGGCTGAAATATGCCAAGGAAGATCGTTGCCTTTGCCGATACAATGTTGCTGATCCATTGCAACCACATGCACAATTTCAAAATTTTTAAATGTCATAATTAACTCGTTTTTTAATCCTTCCCACCCCCCTTTGTCAAAGGGAGGAGTTTAAGAGAGGAGAATATTTTTAAAGAGGGATTTAGGGGAATTCAATTAATGTGGTGTTATTTTAAAATTAAACCGCAACAGGAGCTTTAATCGCAGGATGTGATTCATAACCGACGATTTCAATATCTTCAAATTTAAAATCGAAAATGTCTTTGATTTCAGGATTGAGTTTCAATTGACATAAAGGTAATGGTTCACGGGTCAATTGTAATTGCGCTTGTTCAAAATGGTTGGCATATAAATGTGTATCACCACCTGTCCAAACGAAGTCGCCTACACCTAAGCCACACACTTGCGCGATCATGTGTGTGAGTAGGGCATAGCTTGCAATATTAAACGGCACACCTAAAAACACATCTGCGCTACGTTGATACAGTTGACAAGATAACTTTCCATCTTGAACGAAGAACTGGAACAAGGTATGGCAAGGTGGTAGTGCGACTTTACCTGCTTCATTTGGATTCCAACCAGATACGATTAAACGACGCGAGTTTGGATTGGTTTTGATTTCATTGACCAACCAACTGATTTGATCAAAGCCATCATTTTCAAACAAACCATCCTCTTTTTTAGTCGCACCAAAGTTACGCCATTGATGACCATAAACAGGTCCCAATTCACCTTCAGGACGTCCAAAACGAGCCGTTTGTTCAGCAGTTGACCATTCATCCCAAATCGATACTTTATTGTCTTTTAAATACTGAACATTGGTATCACCTTTCAAGAACCATAACAGTTCAATGACGATTGAACGGAAATGCACTTTTTTGGTGGTGAGTAAAGGGAAGCCTTTAGATAAGTCAAAACGCATTTGATGACCAAATACAGAACGTGTACCTGTACCCGTACGATCACCTTTGTCACCGCCATTGTCTAGGATATGTTGTAAAAGGTCTAAATACGCTTTCATAAATGTTCCAAGTTGAGGAGAGTGGCTATCGACAAGACCAAAGGATAAGACAAGTCATGTCGCACAGCTACTGATCCGTAATATTTTTGAATAGCTAGAGAGTTTATACTAATCTCATGGTCTTTTTAACTATGATATTTTTTTAGTTTGTGACCTAACTTTAAAAAGCCGATTTATATCGTATTTACAATCAAACCTAAGATGAAGAGAGATAACAAATGAGTATAGATTTGAATGAACTTCCTGCTTGCCTACAACCCTATAAGGAACAAATTGTAGCAACTCAAAAAGACAGTATTGAAATCAATCTATCTGCTGCTGATCAGTTAAGTCTTTGGCAAAGTAAAGTGGGTGGACATCCATATTTACCGATTGGGCAACAATACCCACAAAGTTTAGAGGGTGAAAATTTACAATTATTGGCACAGATTAATTTTGCTGAATTGCCTGAAAATGATCAGTATCCGAAGTCAGGAATCCTGCAATTTTTTATCAATCCAAATGATGATTTATATGGTTTGGACTTCGATGATCAACAAAAACAAGATGGTTTTCGGGTTATTTTCTATGACACGGTTCAGCAAGATGATTCGGCATTGGTACAAGATTTTCCTGTATTGGGGGATGATGCTTATAGCCCAGTTTCAGGTCAATCCGCTGTGCAATTTGAAAAAGCGGTTAGCTATATTGATCTGAATAATTTTGATTTTGCGAGTAAAGTCACTGATCCTTATGATAAAGAGGATGATGAGAGTGAAGCATTCGTGGATGAATATAGTGAAGTGATCTCTGCAAATGGTCATCGTCTTGGTGGTTATCCATTCTTCACTCAGTCTGATCCACGTGAATATAATGAGAATATTCAAGACTATGTCTTACTGTTGCAGATTGATACGGATGATACAGACGGTATAGAGATTATGTGGGGTGATTCAGGTGTAGGGAATTTCTTTATCCATCCAAATGATCTTAAAAAGCGTGATTTTTCCAAAGTGCTGTATAACTGGGATTGTTATTAATTCGCATTGCTGTATCACATTTGTTATTGGTTGTTTGAGGGAAAGCTTATGAGAAATTCATAAGCTTTTTTATTTAAAAATAGAAATTTAGATGCGTTTTAAGCAGAAATTAAAAATATAAATGTGACTTAACTGACAGTTTAATTGATTGATTAGATTCATGAAATATTTTACCAATACGACTTAAAATTCATTGGTTGGTTAAAAAACAATCAATTAAAAGTGTTTTGTATACTTTGTAAATTCAGTAGTTTCAGTGAGTTGGGGTATTTCAAATGAGATTTATTAACACTTACATATTTTTTTACATGTTTTAAGTCTACATTTTAAGGTTTGCTGATTAGTATTCATGGCTTGTGAATTGTTTTGTTGGTTTGAACAAGGCTGTTTGGATCAATTGAAAAGGGCTGTTGAGGACGCTACATGATTTATGACCACAATGTGAATATGAATGAATACGTGAATCCCACGGTAAATGTTCAGATTCGATCAGAAAATAATAATAAATTTAACCCAGAGCAATTTTTAAAAAATAAAGCATTTGAAAATTATAAAAATCAAAATGATGAGAACAATCAGTTTAAGTTTTTGGATATTTCAAAGTTTACTGAAAAGTTAGTGAGCATGTCTCGAAGCACAACTGCGCATCGTTGTGCACGATATGTACGTATTGCACTTCAGTCAGCAGGGGCTCGTTTTACGGATCATCCAATTGCAGCATCAGATTGGGGTTCAACATTAACAGAGATTGGTTATAAGCAAATTCGTCCAGCCTTTGATAATCCACAAGAAGGCGATATTTACATCATTAACCGTACCAGTCGTCATCGTTATGGGCATATTGCTGGGTTTACAGGCTCTCAGTGGGTGTCGGATTATAGACAACGTAGCCACGATGTTTATAAAGATCCAAACGTGACTTATGAATATTACCGTTTACCAAGTTAATCGCTTTTATTTTCAAAATTTTATTTCAAATATGCTGTTATAAATAGACTTCTTACATAATTACTTTGTTGTTTTAGAAAGTTATTTAATGTGATGTAAGACGTGTGTTTATCTAGTTTGATATATTGTGGTATTCGTCGATATAAAAAGAAGTTATTTACTGGATAGCTTCTTTTTTTTTGAGAATTTAGAAACGTTTATTATTCAAATCGCTTGGCTCGATTTTGATAAATAGACACAATAAATAAGCCTAATGCACTAAAGCCAATCGCTTGTATGGCGGTAAAGAGTTTGTGTTGAGGTGCTAATAAACAGATCACTAAAATTACAGCAACAATAGGTGCAATAGAAAACAGAATTTTAAAGCCTTGTGCATAAGGATTATTTTCAGAAATTTTAAGGCTTTGTTGGTGTAATAAATGTGCTACAACACCAATCCCTAAGCAAATCATCGTGAGTGTTGTACTGAGTTTCTCAATGCCTGAGCAATAGTAAATAATGCCACAGACGACGATTGAACTGATCAGCTTTATTTCACGAGTACAGCGTTCAGAATACCAAAACTCCAACATCATTTTGACTCTGATTTTGTTTCTGGCGAAGTTGTGTTTTGGTGCAGTAATGATAAAGGTGAAAAAATACACACTGCCAAAGCCATGAAAGCAATACCTTGCGCACCTGGAATCAGGATTTCACCATTATTCATATTTTTAAAGACCAATGCTAAGACCAAAGCCAATGGAATCCAAGTCAGTAAGCGATAAAAAATTCCTGTTGGATTTTTTGCAGCAAAGTGAATTTTACAATAACGACAAATGAGGAAAATAATCCCTGTTCCTGCAAAAAGTAAAATATTGTCCAATGTTAAAGGTTGGTAAAGATATAAACCAATGCTGACACATGCCAGTAAAACCAGAAAGGCTAATTTTTTTGCAACAGAAACGGTAGGATTAAACCAAAATTCAAGCATGGTAATGTCAAAATATTGAGATGCTGATAATTTAACATAAAAAAGGTGAAGTCACTGCTTCACCTTTTATGCCTTAATGTAGCTTTATTAAGTATTTCGTTGTGGACCCCAGTCGAAGATTTTCTTTTGGTAGGCATACCAGATGAGCCATAGACCAATCAAAATCATTGGCAATGAAAGGATTTGTCCTTTGGTCATCCATCCGAACAAGATATAGCCTTGATCTGCATCAGGTTCACGGAAGAATTCCATAAAGAAGCGTGCGCAGCCATACCCCATGAGGAATATCGCAGAAACCGCGTAACGTGGACGAGGTTTAGCACTGTAGAACCAAAGGATAATGAACAGCAGTAATCCTTCACACAAGGCTTGGTAAATTTGTGATGGGTGACGGATTAACTGTAATGGATCAGTTGGGAAGATCATGCCTAAGGCAAAGTTAGGATCTGTGACTTGGCGACCATAAAGCTCACCACCAATGAAGTTACCAATTCGTCCAAACATCAGACCTGTGGGTACACATGGGGCAATAAAGTCTAAAGTTTCGAACCATGTTTTCTTATATTTATGGCACCACAGTAACATGGCAATCATCACACCGAGAAAACCGCCATGAAAACTCATGCCGCCAGTCCAAACTTTAAAGAGCCAAATTGGATCTGCTAGGAATTTTCCAAACTCGTAAAATAGTACATAACCGATACGACCACCAAGTACCACGCCTAATGCACCATAGAATACGAGATCAGAAACCATTTCTGAGTTCCAATTGTCACGCTTTTTAGCACGATAAGTCGCGAGTCCCCACGCACAGAGAAATGCGAGAAGATACATCAGTCCATACCAATGAACCTTGAGTGGACCCAGTTCGAGTGCTACAGGGTCAATATTCGGGTAGGTCAGCATTCCTAATCCTTTGAAATTATATTTTGCACAGATTTTAGCTGAAACATATTAAAAATGTTGTACATTCAATGTGTAAAGTTCATGGAATGTGTTTTATGTGTATTGTGGCGTTGGCATGGCAAGTTTTAGATGATTTACCTCTATGTTTAATTTCAAATCGCGATGAGTTTTATCACCGTCCAAGCTCTCAATTACATGCTTGGTCTGATTCTCCTATTATCGCAGGGCAAGACTTACAATCTGGCGGTACGTGGATGGGTGTGACACAACAAGGTCGCTGGGCAATTGTCACCAACTTCCGAGATGCTCAGGATAAACAGACTTATCCAACCACACGCGGTCAATTAATACAGGATTTTTTAGAATCTGATCAAACTCCGATTCGCTTTGCACAGGAACTTGAAACAAAACAGTGTGATTATGCGGGCTTTAATTTATTCGTTGGTGATCAACAACAAGCGGTCTATATGAGCAATCGTGGTGAAGCACCGCAAATTTTAGCCAAAGGTGTATTTGTCGTTTCCAATGGTTTGATGACTGACGACTGGGAAAAGACCAAGCATTTACGTAAACGCTTTACCCAAGAATTCTTACCGATGATGCAATTATCAAGTATTCCTCAACAAGATCTACAAAATGCTGTGTGGGATATTTTGGAAGATGAACGCAAAATTATTCCAGACTTATTACCTAACACTGGAATTAATACAGAGATGGAAGAATTACTTTCTTCAACCTTTATCCAAAGCCCGATTTATGGCACACGCTGTTCAAACTTTTTAAAAATTGGGCATTCACAAATTGATTGGATCGAGAAGACACAACAAGGTGAATATTCAGGTGATTTAGTCAATATACAGCGCGATATTCAAAACTAAAAAATCCATACATGCCTAGACGTGTATGGATTTGAAACAGTTTTTTAAAGTAAATGGGTCATTAACCCGCGATCACGCCACCATCTTTACGCGTAATGACGACAGTCGCTGAACGAGGACGTGCAGTTTTGTTGCTTGCATCTTTTTGCGATGCAGGCCAGTTACTATCAGGTTTGTCATAGCCTTTCGAGTCTTCACCAGGATGTTGAACATTGATGAAAATGGCTTTGTAATCTGGTGTCATGGTGACACCTGTGATTTCACATTGCTTAGGTCCTGTTAGGAAACGACGTAAGTTCTCATCGGTAATTTTCTTACCCACAATGGTTTCTTGACCCGCTGATGTTGTTGCTTTTGTACCATCACCAACGACACCAGGCAAGGCTGCGAGCATCATACAGTTAGTAGTATCTGTATATGCGCCGTCATCTGTTTGAATCCAAAGTACACCGCGTGGGTCGAACCACATACCATCTGGTGATGACAAGTCATTATTATCATTTAAACCCGAAAGGTTAATGTTGCTCGCCATTTTTGCTTCTGCACCAAAGAGATAAATATCCCAAGTGAAACTTTCAGCAGTGGTTTTATTGTCTTTTTCATGGAAACGGATAATGTGACCATTAACATTACCCTTACCGCCTTCTGGGTCGGTATAGTTACGTGGGTTTGCTGCATCTAGTGCATGCGTTGTGCCACGGTTTGAGTTGTTGGTCAACGTCACATAGACTTCGCCATTTTCAGGGTTTACTGCAACCCATTCAGGACGATCCATTTTTGTTGCTTTAACTGCATCACCTGCCAAACGTGCAAATGTAGTGATCTCAGCTTGAGATTTAAATGGGTAAACGCTATTGCTCTCATTCAAACCATTTTTACCATAAGCCAGTTCGATCCATTTGCCTGTACCATCGTTATTGAACTGAGCAACATAAAGTTTGCCTGAGTTCATATATTTGTCACCCGCTTTGTAACCGCCGTTGACATCTTTGGCATCCCATTTTGCATCAGATACAAATTTGTAGATGTATTCTCCACGTGAGTCATCTCCCATGTAGAACGCAAGGTTTTCACCTTCAATTAAACGGCTCGCACGGCAGTCTTCATGTGCAAAGCGGCCTAAAGAAGTACGTTTTACAGGGTTTGAGCGACTGTCAAATGGGTCTATTTCAACAATCCAACCAAAGGTGTTGGCACTGTTGCGGAAGTCTTTGTCTGCTGTATCAGCAGTGATTGATGAATTCCAACGGTCATAGAGGTCTTGGCGTTCTATTATACCTACTGCTGTTTCCCAACCATAGCGTGAACTCGCACCATCTTTTAAACCATAGCGATTTAATGCCACGATCTCGGCAGGTGTACGCTTAGTATCATCACCTTTGTTACGCACGAAATAGCCAATGAAGTTTTCTTCAGTGGTTAAATATGTTCCCCAAGGTGTATAACCATTACCACAGTTATTATGCGTGCCACGGGTTTGTTTTGCAGTTGGTGAATACTGAGTTTTAACTAAGTCCGAACCTGCAACAGCCCCTGCAAAATCCATCACTGTAGATGCTGTAATGCGACGATTTAATAATGAGTTTTTAACGACTTCGACTTTTTGTGTTGAGCTATTTTTTTTCAACTCAATTACAGAAACACCATGAGCGTTCATTTCACGAATGACTTCATCTTCAGGGCGACGACCATCAACTTTGGTTGCACCCTTAGGGTGTAAGAATGTTTGGTTGATATATTCATGGTTCATGACCAATAAGCCACGTTCAGATGCTTTAGCATCATATTTTAAAGATGATGCATTTAATCCAAAGTAGCTCATACCATCATGACAGTCACCTGAGCGGAACTGGAAGCTCGGGCCTGATGGAACATTATTGTCATCCCATTCTGCATAACTCGGGTTGATTGAATCACCTAATGCATAGAGTACATTTGCTTCGTAGCCTTCTGGAACGGTGACAATATCATTTAGATTCTTAGCAACAGGTTTGAATGTTAGTTTTTCAGGCTTTTTAATTGGTGAAATTGTCGTGGTTTTATCGTCGTCATCATTGCAACCTGTCAGGGTCGATGCGAGTGCAAGTGCTGTAGCACCGCTGGCTGTTTTTGCAATCAAACTACGGCGTGAAATATGTTGCTCTAAAATATCGCGAAAATGAATATTGTTTGAAGTGTTATTATCTAACTCTTGATTTTCATGATATGGCGTGAGGTCAGTCATGTGATTCCCTTTGGCTAAAGTGTTTGAAAAATAAATATTTAATCTGCTAGACCATACTTGAGTTATGTGTAAACTTTCTTACTGTTATATTTACATTTAATTAAATTTTAAGAATATTTTAAGTTTTTAATAATTTCTTACTCGGCTTTATCGGTACAGTTTTTTATTTGAGTAAAAGCGAAAAGTGGCTTTGTTAAAGCGGGAATGTAAGAATCTGGAATTGAATTGGCATAGAATAAATAGTAGTTCAGACAAATATGAGCCGTCTGAAAAACAAACTTTGATGATTTTGAAATAATTTAAAAATAAAAAAAGCCGTGGCTTAAGACCCAAGCCACGGCTGAAACTTTAAAACTGGTTAGTTGTATTTAAGCTTCGCTTTTTTTGCCTTTCTCGATCAGTTTGCCCAGCACTAAACCGATTTCAAACAACATCCACATCGGAACTGCGAGCATGATCATTGAAATTGCATCTGGTGGTGTAATAAACATTGATACGAAGAAACAGCCAACGACTATGAAACGACGTTTCTCTGCTAAGGTTTTAGTGCTCACTAAACCGATTAAAATAAGAACTAATGTAATAATCGGAATTTCAAAGGTCAAACCAAAGACCAAAAATAGTTTTAAACAAAAACTGAGGTAGCTATTAATATCAGTCATTGGTGCAACAGTTTCAGGAGAAACACTGATAAAAAAATGCAGTATAGAGGGGAGTGCAATAAAGTAGGCAAATGCAACGCCTGCGTAAAATAAGATAATACTGCCAAATAACAAAGGAAAAGCCAGATTTTTTTCTTTCTCGTACAGCGCAGGTTTGATGAATGCCCATAACTGATAAATGATAAAAGGCATTGCAATCATCAGCGCAATGAAAAAATTCAACTTAAAGGGTGCCATGAATGTTGCTGTTACATCCGTGGCAATCATGGTTGAATTTGCAGGGAGTTGTTTTCTAAGTGGTTCTGATAAAGTAATGTAGGTTTTATTGGCGAAGGGTAATAAGCAAAAAAATACCGCAATCAATACACCGACGATTTTAAATAAATGCCTTCTCAATGCAACCAAATGCTGAGTAATCGGCATTGCCTCTAGTTGAGGGGTATCACTCGAAGGATCTGTTTGTACTTGAGGTAATAAAGATTCGGTCATACAGCTACCTTAAGTTCAGGTGTATTTGTTTCAATTGGCACGATTCGAAGTGTCGGTTGGCTACAGTTTTGATGTTCAAACCAGTTTTTTGATTGGTAAATCAATGGCATGGAAATATCTGTTTTATAGTAGTTTATTGACTTATTAAATGTTTTTGATTCTAAAGATGTTTCTTGTTCTGCCAAGATTTTTTGTTGTTGTAACTCTTGCATTTGAGCTTCCATTTTCTTTTCAAGCTCTTGAATGCGTTGCATCTCTTGTTGCATCTGCTCTCTAAACTCAGAAAGACGTAATTCACGATCAATGTCATTTTGAACATTGCTGATTGCACGTTTAAATTTGCTATACCACTTTGCAGCAAATCGTGCAGCTTCAGGGAGTTTTTCAGGACCAAGCACCAACAGGGCAATGATGCCGAAAACTAAAAGTTCTGAAAATCCTACATCTAACATGATCTACGCCTCACCGATTAGTGTTTTACCGTAGAGTTCACATCAGTATGAGTGGTTTGATGCTCAATCGTACGTGCTTCAGTTGCAGATGTGGTCGTTGCTTCATCTTCTTTGATTGATTTTTTAAAGTCTTTAACTGCACCACCAACATCTTTACCAAGGTTTTTGAGTTTAGATGTACCGAAAAGCAAAATCACCACAATAGCAAAAATCAGTACATGCCAAATTGATAAGCCAGCCATAGTTTTAACTCCTATTTTATTAACAGCTATAACAACAGTTCTGCATGACAAAAAGGTGACATTAATATTTCAATTTAAAGACAGGGGGCTTCTGGTTAATTTTTTCAATTGCTTAAATGCATCAATTTTTAAAGTGGTACTATAGTCATGATTTGAGAATCAGGTGTAGGATCATGGCGTTGTTATTTCCAGTTTTATCATTTATGTGTGGTTTGATACTGGCAAGTAGCAAGTTTTCGGCAGAATTAAAGCCATTATTGTCCTTATTGCTGGCTCGAATTTTTATCCCGATTGTGATTATTTACAATATGGTGTTTTATAAATCGGGTAGCATCACTTTAATTTTATTTGCTTTTTTCTCATGCTTTATTCTGTTCTTTGTCTTTCTGCAACTGTCAAAAGATCGCTTGGCTTCATTGTGTTTTAGCTATACCAATATGGCGTGGTTGGGCTTTCCAATTGCGATCGCGATTTTTGGAACAGAACACAGTATGGCAATGATTCCACTCTATATTGGGGTATCTATTTTTGGTAATTCATGGGCGGTGACCTCGGTCAGTTCTGAACCACAGCCAAAGTTATATTTATTGAAAAAAATGCTGCAATCTCCGCCTGTAATCGCCTTGATTGTTGCAGGTGTTTTACGCTGTTTTGATGTACAACATTTTCAAAATAATCTGATTGTTGAATGGATTTACACTTTGGCGAAATGGAGCATGAGTTTTGCTGGCATGTGTGTTTTAGGCATGTGGTTGCGAAAAACCAAAGTACATTGGGCGGATATACAAACCAGTGTCAAACTTGCTGTATTGAAAATGTTTTGTGGTTTGATTTTGTGTGGCATGGCTTATTTTCTTTTACAACTTCCGAATATTAATACCTATATTGGCGTGATGTTTCTATTATTTTGTTTGCCTCCAGCTGCCAATATTGTAGCGTTGGAAACACATTATCAAGGCACAGGTGTTTCAGCCAAATATATTGCTTCTGGAACGATTGTCAGTGTGGTGGTGTGTGTGATTTATGGTGTGGTGGTGCAGTTATTGTAAATGACTTAAGTAACTGATGTTACGCAGTAGCATAAAAAACTTATTTTGATCTCCATGGAAGTTGATACGCGTTAACGTCATCCGCAACGTGTTTGAGGCAGGACTACATCTATAAGTTAATGTTTCTGCGATCTATCAATCAGATGATGGTATTTGACGAGTTTTGCGGATGACAATGGTTTTGCTTACTTTTCCCGTAAGAAAAGTAAGGCGAGCCGCAGGCTAATCCCTAAATCAAAATAATTGATGTAAGACTCCGTCAAATAAGTTTTAAAATTATTTTTAAAAGACATCTTTATTTTAAAGTGAGTAACACCAATAAATAATTTGAATAATAGAACGTCTTTCTTGCTCATAAGTTTAAATCTACCCTTGCGGAACATGTCCCTCACTTTTGAAAAAGGAGGGCGGACTTCCCATAGGGGCTTACTTTTCTAAACTTGCTTTAAATAATTGCATCGCTTGTCCACGATGGCTGATTTTATTCTTTTCTTCCTTACTCATTTCGGCACTTGAGATATTGAGCTTAGGTAACCAGAATAAAGGATCATAACCAAAACCATTTTCACCACGAGCTTGTTCTAAAACTTCACCTTGCCAAATGCCTTGGAAAATTTGTGGCAATGGATCTTCGGCATGTTGTACCAAAGCCAATACACAAACGAACATGCCTTGTATTGGTTGATCACTTTTACGTAAAGGTTTTAAATTTTCTAAAAGTTTTTCGTTATTCGCCGCATCATTGCCGTGTTCACCTGCATAGCGTGCGGAATAGATGCCAGGTGCGCCACCTAAAACAGGTACACAGATACCTGAGTCATCCGCAATCGCAGGTTTTCCTGAAATTTTAGAAGCATGACGTGCTTTGATAATGGCATTTTCAATAAAGCTTAAACCATCTTCAATTGCATCTTCGATATTGAGTTTTCCTTGAGGAATCACTTCAACAGGTAGTTTTAACTCAGCAAACATTTTTTCAAATTCAGCAATTTTACCTTTGTTATTACTTGCGAGTACCAGTGTTCCTTGGGATAACCAATCTTGTGCAGACATTTCAATTGCTCTGAGTTTGAATCGTGGGGGATAGTTTAACGGATTCTATGTATTAAATTCCTTTCAATTTTTAGTTATCGTGTTTTATTGAATATTTTTGGCTTTCTTGGAAATGATTTCATCTAAACTTTGTTTTAATTCAATAATATCTGAATTTTGACTGAGAATATAAGTAACACATACCACTAGAGTTATCGGAATAAGAATAAATAAATCTTTTAATCCTTGATCAAATTTAAACAATTCCATGCAGAGGAGGGTGGTCGCCAATCAAAAGGGCGGGCAAAGATTCCGATAAAAATGGCTAAAATACGTATACGTACGAGTTAAGCGAAGTAGTATTTTTTATCATATTTTCAGAGCTTATCATCACCAGCTTGAACTTGTGGTGTACCTTGATGAAAAATCATTTGCCATAGACCTTGATCATTCATGATCCAAATGGAAGAGCGCAAAGCAAAATTATATTTATCCTGTGTTATGGTATTGATCTGATAACTTAAGTAAGTCAATAACATACCTTGATTAGATAATGCTTGAAATTGAAAATCCTGTGCATGAATGATATCTGAGTCTACATCATTTAAAAGCGCATTGATCATTTCGGCTTTATGGACAACTCGTCCAGACTTTGTAAACTCTTTAAAATCTGTATGTAAATATTGATCGAGTATGATTAAGTTTTTTCGATCAGCATGATGCAGTTGGCATTCATATTGGATGAGCTGCTTAAAGATTTCATTCATTGTTCCGAGTTCTCATCGTAATATTTAAATGATTTTAGATTTAAATTAAACAGACATCCGAATCAATTAGCCTCATTGCGGTTTTACACAAAAAGGCTAATTGAGTGATTCAATTTATTTCATTGAAATATCTGAACCAACTTTCTTAGGGTCAACCAAAATTTTTGCATGTAATTCAGGATCACGTAGCGCAGAAAAAGCATTAATCACGCCATCTAAACCCACGATGCCTGTAATCAGCGGTGAGCAATCAATTTTGCCTTCTGCAATCATATGTAAAGCGTCACGAAATTCTAAAGGCGTATAACCCAGTACAAATTGCATTTCGATTTCTTTATTAATCGCCAAAGCAGGCTCAATACGATCGCTTTGCATACAAACACCTACACCAATGATTTTTGAAAATAATGGTGCGCCGTCAATGATATGTTGCAAAATTCCAGGTACACCGACACATTCAAAAATCACTGCACGTTTAGGTAATGCACCTAATTTATCTGCAACTCTCCAAGCATGCCACCATGGCATTCCTGTCGCCTGAATTTTATCGAAAATACCTAAACCATAATTGAGCGCATCGGCAGCATTACCAAGTAAGCCAAGTTCTTTCCAGTTTTCAAAAGGGGAGTTTTGCGCAGGGTCAATCACTACATCTGCACCACAACGTTCAGCCAGTTTACGACGATTGGCAGAAAAGTCACTGGCAATGACTTTTTTCACGCCTGCTGCTTTGAGCATTAAGATAATACCGAGTCCTACAGGACCACAACCAATAACAATTGCAGGCTCACTATTTTTGATTCGGCTACGTCGAACGGCATGTAAAGCAACAGCCATCGGTTCAGTCATGGCAGCACTGTCAGCATCTAAACCATTGGGAACTTCAAACATCAGACTAGATTGCGCTAATACTTGTTCTGCATAACCACCCGATGCATTTGGTGACAATCCCGTGGATTGATAGCCTAAATCATCGAATTGCAATAAAGGCATAGCGCAGACGAGCGTATCGGTTTTGAACTTCTTACGTGTCTTTGGTCCATAATCCATGATTTTTCCGCAAAATTCATGCCCCATGACAAATTTATCTGCATTTTTTGCTAAACCTTGGAAGCCAACTTTTGCAGCTAAATTATGCATATGGTCACAGTTATGTTGCATGTGTAAATCACTACCACAGATTCCACAACGGACGACTTCAAGTAGTACTTGTCCTTTGGAGGGCTTAAGTTCAGCAAGGTGTTCTATGGTTAATTCAGCATTTTGGCAGACAACTGATTTCATTCTAACTTCCGTATTTTTTATTTAAATATTGAGTTCATCATTACAGTTCTTATTGTATAAAAATATGGCTCTTATTCACGAAGCCGACGTTGGATAGGCAAATGTTGTGTTATGGCAATAAAAAAAAGCACCTTGCGGTGCTTTCAGTTTTAATGGTCAGCTTATTGTGCTTGAATCCATTGATCTGCACGTTGTGTTGCAGTACGGATTTGATCTTGGGTTAAATTGGCAGCCAAAGCCGTTTTTTTGCTTTGCGACATGTTGATGACTTTATTGTCTAACATGCCATCACGTGTTGAAAGCTCATACCACTGGTAAGCACCCATGTAGTTTTTCTTTTGCTCTTCCATCACTGCTAAGTTAAAGCTGGCACGGTTGTCGCCGTGGCTTGCTGCTTTTTCAAAGTATTGGCGAGCAGAAGTTTCACTTTTAGAAACACCTAAACCATCTGCATACATACGACCCACATTCAATTGAGCTGATGAAATACCTTGATCAGCCGCAGCTTTAAACCAAGTAAAAGCTTGTTTTAAATCTTTAGAAACACCACCACTACCTGCTTGGTAATGGGTTGCTAAATAAAATTGAGCCGCAGGCTGTCCAGCTTTCGCTGCTTTTTGCAAAGAGTTAACATCCATGTGCGCATATTGCGCAGCCATTTGTGAAACAGATTGCTGTTGTTGTGGGACATAGTCCGCATGGGCTTGAATACTGAGCAGCCCAAAAAATAATGTACTGCCTAATAATAATTTTTTCATATAGCGCTCACTCGATAGATCGCGACTTCGCCAAACAAATTCGGTACAGCTTTGCTTAAAAAACTGCCTTGTTGGTTCCCATTTACAGCGAGTCGGTCAATAATTTGAATCTGATTTTCAGCACACAGGGCTTCAAAATCACGAAAGGTGCATAGGTGGATATTGGGTGTATTGTACCACATATACGGTAAGGCATCAGAAACAGGCATCATCCCTTTTAAAGCAAGGAATGAACGAGTTTTCCAATACGCAAAATTAGGAAACGTAATAATTGCTTGTTTCCCTACACGCACCATATCGCGCAGAAGCACATCGGGTGCATCTACAGCTTGTAAAGCTTGTGCCATCACCACATAGTCAAAAGACTGGTCGGCAAAGCGTCCCAAACCGAGGTTTAAGTCTTGTTGGATAATATTTAACCCTTTGCTGACCGCAATTGCAATCTTTTCTTGATCAATTTCTAAACCGTATGCCTGAATTTGATGTTTTTTGCTCATTTGTGACAATAATTCACCATCACCACAGCCTAAATCAAGCACGCTTGCGCCAGGATTAATCCATTTTTCGGCAAGTTGTTGGTCAATACGCATTACACAGCCTCCTTAGGTGTTGAATTAAGGTGTTCAGTACCACCTAAAAATGCACGTAAAGATTTGACGTACAACGGAATAGGGAAGAGGAATGAGTCATGACCTTGTTCAGCATCAATATCTAAATAACTGACAGGTTTATGATTGGTAATCAATCCATTGACAATTTCTTGTGAGCGTTGTGGGCTAAAACGCCAATCGGTCGTGAATGAAATTACCATAAAGCGGCATTTAGTATTTGATAATGCTCGGGTTAATGATTGCTCATATTCACGAGATGGATCGAAATAGTCCAAGGCTTTGGTCATGATCAAATAAGTATTGGCATCAAAGTTACGGCTAAATTGCTCACCTTGATAACGCAAATAGCTTTCAACTTGGAATTCGACATCGAAACCATACATAAATTTGCCCGACTTTAAGTCACGACCAAATTTTTGTTTCATCGCTTCTTCAGAAAGATAGGTAATATGACCGACCATACGTGCCAAGATTAAGCCACGTTTAGGATAACTATCATGTTCTAAATAGCGACCATTGTGAAAGTCTGGATCTGACAAAATCGACTGACGCGCCACTTCGTTAAAGGCAATATTTTGTGCTGAAAGTTTCGGTGCAGAAGCAATAATCACACAATTTTTCAAACGATCAGGATAATCAATTGACCATTGTAAAGCTTGCATACCGCCCAATGATCCACCAATGATCGAGTACCATACATCAATACCTAAACGATCTGAAAGCAAGGCTTGAGTTTTAACCCAATCACGTACAGTCACGAGAGGGAAGTCTGGTCCATAAGGACGATTTTCATTTTCAGGATTTGGAGAAGTTGGTCCTGTAGAACCGCTACAGCCACCAATATTATTCAGTGCAACCACAAAGAATTTTGAGGTATCAATGGCTTTTCCTAGTCCGATGCAGGCATCCCACCAACCCGCTTTTTTATCATCTTCATGATGATAACCCGCCGCGTGATGATGCCCTGAAAGTGCATGACAAATCAAAATCGCATTGGATTTATCTGCATTCAGTTCGCCATACGTTTCCACCATGATTTCATAGCGTGGCAACATTCGACCACACTCAAGTTCTAAAGGTTCTTCAAATTCAAACTTTTGTGGGGTTACGATCCCCACCGAATCAGCTGGAAAAGACACAGGAAATGTTCGCCTTAAATTTTGAGAAATAGGTAATTTTCATAAATCAATTTTTGATCGGAAAACGCCTGGTTTTGATCATTTGAACTTGACTATATTTCGCAAAGAAAGTTCCCTCTTTTTTTAGGAGAGGGTAAGGGAGAGGTAATTATTTACCCTCATCTGAACCATCTCCAACGACCTCTTGTGCTTTAACAAAGCGATGCTTTATTGCGCTTAAGGAGAAAGGATTTTCATTGCTGATTTAATAGCACTTTAGCCTGTAAAGTTGTTCATTCTTTGATTCGTGAAAATACTCATTTCTAATGAATACATAAAAGAAAGGATACCACTAGAGGCATCCTTTCTAAAGTCTTTTAATTGATATGGCTTATATCGATCAGGCACATTCGCCTTGATTTATACGGCAGCAGCAATCACTTGGTCTGTGCTAAGTACACCTTGATCAATCAAGCGGTTGGTTGCTGCAATAATCGCTTCAATAGATGATGTGACGATATTGTCATGAACCCCTGCACCGAATGCAGATTTACCTTTACCTTGAACTTGTAATTCAATCAATGCCAAAGCTTTTGCATGTGCACCTGAGCTAATACTGCGTTCTTCATAGTTCAAGACATCAATCGGCAATTGAAGTGCATTCAAAATTGCAGAGATAGGACCGTTACCTTCACCACGTAAATGCTGAGTTTCACCATTCACTTCAATATCAAGTTCAATCACTTGGTTGCCATTTTCATCCGACAAACGATAGTTTTTCGCTGAATAATGGGCATCTTTTGCAGCAACATAAGTGTCTTTGAACAATGTCCAAATTTGCTGTGCAGTAACTTCAACACCTTCATCATCAGCCACTTGTTGAACCACTTGCGAGAATTCAACTTGTAAACGACGAGGTAATACCACGTTGTAGTTCGATTCCAACAAGTACGCAATACCGCCTTTACCTGATTGTGAGTTAACACGAATCACTGCATCGTAGTCACGACCTAAATCACGTGGGTCGATTGGCAAGTAAGGCATATCCCACATTTCTTCGTTCTTTTGGAACTCGAAACCTTTTTTAATCGCATCTTGGTGTGAACCTGAGAATGCTGTGAAGACCAAATCACCTGCATACGGATGACGTGGATGTACAGGCAAGCCTGTGCATTCTTCAACAGTGGCAATGATTTCATTGATGTTTGAGAAATCCAATTCACATGGCACACCTTGGGTATACATGTTCAAGGCAATCGCAGCAACGTCGACGTTACCTGTACGTTCACCATTCCCAAACACACAACCTTCAACACGGTCTGCACCTGCCATGATTGCCAATTCAGAAGCAGCGATACCACAACCACGGTCATTATGACAATGAACTGAAATGATCACGCCATCACGACGTTGGATGTTACGGTGCATCCATTCGATTTGGTCGGCATAGACATGCGGGCCTGAAACTTCAACCGTTGCAGGCAAGTTCAAAATCACTTTATTTTCAGGCGACGCTTCCCAAATTTCAGTCACAGCATCACAAACGTCTTTTGCGACTTCTAATTCAGTTGCAGTAAAGCATTCAGGGCTGTATTGGAAAATAAAATCTGTTTCAGGCTGTTTTGCTGCATATTCTTTGACTTTGGTTGCAGCATTGATTGCCAATTGTTTTGCACCTGCAACATCAACATTCAACACTTTCTGACGGAAGGTTGGCGAGTTTGAGTTGTAGATATGCACAATCGCGCGTTTTGCACCTTGTAAAGATTCAAAAGTACGTGCGATCAAATGATCACGTGCTTGAACCAAAACTTCGATATAAACATCATCAGGAATATGACCTTCTTCGATCAATTTACGAGTGAAATCAAAATCCACTTGTGATGCAGATGGAAAGCCAATTTCAATATGTTTAAAGCCAATTTTCACCAACATTTGGAACATTTTGAATTTTTGTTCAATGTTCATCGGTTCGAAAATCGCTTGGTTACCATCACGAAGATCCGTGCTCATCCAAATCGGCGCTTTATTGATTTCGTTGTTTGGCCATTGACGGTCAGGCAAGTCTACACGTTGATACATGCGACGATATTTTTTACTTGGATCAGCCAACATCATGAGGTAACTCCTTGTGTAGTTCTTGTTGCTCGTTGCTTCGGTAAAGACAAGGGATAAAGGCAACTTACTACATATATAGATTGTGTCTATCTGTTCAATTTACAAGTGTTTTTACAAAAAATGCTGTAAATTTAAATAAGCTTCATCGTGGGTAATATAACTCAGCTTATATACGGATGACTTGCAAATGGTTTAACTTGAGATTAATTCTAAAACAGTTGTCTTGGAAATAATTTCCTTAATTTGCACAAAAAATATAAGTTGAGAGAAAAATTTCCTTTAAAAAGCTTAATCGTGAAAAATATATTCTTTATTGATTTCTTTCACGGTAGCTGTTCCCATCAAAGCCATAGTAATTTCAAATTCTTCCTTCAAGATTTTCAATACATGCGCCACACCTAAAGCCCCTGCGACGGACAAGCCATAAATCGCAGGGCGACCAATCAAGATTGCAGAAGCACCCATTGCCAAAGCTTTAAAAACATCAGTTCCGCGACGGATACCGCCATCGAGTAAGAGTGGAAAATTAGCAGGAACCACAGCTTTGATTTTTTCTAAGGCTTTCAGTGGAGAAATAGACGTATCTAAAACACGCCCACCGTGATTAGAAATGATTAAGCCTTGCACACCGATTTCTACTGCTTTTTTAGCATCAAGCGGATGTAGTACGCCTTTTAAAATCACAGGTAAATCTGTGTTTACAATGATAAATTCGATGTCCGCCCATTTCGGTGCAATTTGCATTAAACCTTCAAATACAGGATGTTGATGCGCTTCTAATTCAGGTAGGGGAATATGTGCAGGTGTATGTGGATGTTGCATGCCTTCGGGTAGTTGGAAAAACACACGACGCTCACGATCTCGAATGCCTGTATGTGGAGAATCCACTGTGATTACAATGGCTTTAAAGTTTTGTTGCTCTGCAAGGCGTACCAAAGCCAATGATTTTTCCCGATCACCTTGCCAATACAGTTGAAACCATTTCAAAGGATTTTCTTGTTTTAAATGTCGCATGTCGGTATTGGTGAAAGTGCTCAATAGCATATTGCTTCCCAATACTTCAGCTGCCAAAGCGGTGGCTGCTTCTGCATCAGGATGGAACTGTTGTTGATGTCCAATCGGTGCAAGAAAAATCGGATGCGGAAATTTCTGTCCAAAGATTTCAATCTCGGTTGAACCTTGCGTCAGGTCATTGAGCAATCTTGGAACGAGTTGAATGTTTTGAAATTGTTGTAAATTATTTCTGACACTCTGTTCATCCATTGCACCGCCTTGTAGATAGTGCCACACCATATCAGACAGATGTTTCTGCGCCTGAATTTCATAATCTGCAATGGTTTGTAAATACGCAGGGATTTGTGTCAATGGAGCGAGGATTTGCTGTGTTTCTGCCATGTTTATAAATCTCCCCATTGACGAAGCAAATTATGATAATGGCTAGTCAAACTCACCACTTCTTCATTATCACCCAACTGTTGACGGAGTTTGATAATCGTCATGTCTAGATTAAACAACATGGTACGTTGCCAATCATCTTTGACCATGCTTTGCATCCATGTAAATGCTGCGATACGTTTTCCTGAAGTGACAGGTTCAACACGATGTAAACTGGTCGCAGGGTAGAGAATTGCATCGCCTGCATCGAGTTTAACTTCATGACAACCATAGTTATCTTCTACGATCAGCTCACCACCTTCGTATTCTTCAGGATCAGATAAAAAAACAGTCATCGACACATCGGTACGAATCATTTGCCCTGTGAGTGATGAAAATTGCACTGCATTATCAACATGATTACCGTAGTTGCCACTGTCCTGATAACAGTTCAGCATCGGTTGTAAAATGTGTTTAGGCAGTCCTGCTGATTGTACCAAAAGATTGTTTTTGAGCGCTTTTAAAACTTGAGTTGAGATCTCTTGGTAGACTTCGTGATGAACATCAACTTGTAAATTATTCTTAATCTGTTGAGCTTGTGAGCCTGCACTTAATTTGCCATTGAGCCAAAGTTTTTCATCTTGTAACTGTGCTCGAAACTCAGCGACTTGTTGTTTTGTTAATACTGCTGGAATATGTAACATCATTGGCTTGGATCACTCTTTGAAACAATATTTTGTACAAATAATAAAGTAGTACACTCGCTAAGAATGTACTACTTTTTGACATTCAACTAAATGTAAATTTAGGAGAATTTGAACTTTTAGAACTTGTAGTTTACCGATAATGCAGCAGAACGAGGTTGTCCAATAGAAACACGACTACCTCCATTATTCAGTGTATTGAGGTACTCTTTATCTGCAAGGTTATAGACGTTTAAGTTCACTGAGGCATTTTTAAAGCTATAACCTGCTAAAGCATCAAAAACCACATAACCTGGAATAGAAGGCATTGCTGCTGGAGCTGTACTGTCGGTAATAACACGCTTTTGATCATCTACATATCGTGCGCCTAGACCGATGTTAAACCCTTTGTATTTGTAAGTAGACCATAAACTTGCAGTCCATTCAGGTGACCAACGAACACTATCAGTTTTTGTCACTACTCCTGTTGTTGCATTGACACTGATTTGATCTTCTTGCTCAGTTTTCATGTGAGCAATACCTGCTGAGATGTTCCAAGCATCGGTAATTTTGCCTACTGCACTCAGTTCTACACCTTTAACGATGGTTTTACCTTCTTGTACAGATTCAAGAGTGATCGCATCTTGAGTAAATTGATTCTCATTGACAGTGTAATATGCTGCCGCATTGACTGCTAATTTGTCATTGAGTAAGTCCCATTTTGTACCCACTTCATAGTTATGTGTTTCTTGTGGTTTCGCTGCTGAACTATTCGCTCCTGTTGCAGATAAGCTAAAGTTTGCACTGCCTGGAGGTGTCAATGATTTTGCATATGCAGCATAGACACTACTTTTTTCTGTTGGTTTAAACAGTGCGCCTAATTTCCAACTGACTAAAGTATCGTGAGCAGAAAAAGAACTGAGTACGTTGGTTGCGCTGAGTGAATCATAATCTGTGTCGTAATAATCAACACGAATGCCTGTGTTAAACTGTAAGCGGTTATCTAACATTTTTAAAGTATCAAATAAGAACACAGCCGCGGTATCCGTTTGACCATCATTTTTTGCACCTGTATGTGTAACTGGTGCAAATACGTCAGTTTTATAATTTGGTCTATAAAGATTTGCAGGCGTCGTCGTTGTACCTGTTGCAGCAGCCAGTGGTTTTGTGATTTGTTGCTCTTGTAAGAGTTCTAATCCAGCAACGACATTGTGTTCAATTGCCCCAGTTTTAACATTCCAGTTTAAGGTTGACTGGTTTGCTAAAATTTTATTGGTCTGATCTACCCCTTGTCTTGAACGTGTTAGTGTCCATTTTGAAGGATCTGTAGAATTGTTGCGATTGAGTGCACCAGTCCCTGTAAGTACTCGATCCATTTGGGTTTTGCCAAGGCGTGTTAAGTTCGTAAACTTTAAATTGTTGGCTAAATCACTTTCGATTTTTGCACTCACTAAATTAGAGTCAATATCTTCATAATCATTTTTGCTACCATAATAATTTTCAAAATCTACTTTCGGTGCTGTTGCTAAAATAGAGTCTGCATTCCAGAAACCTTTATGCCCAACAGCAGGGATGCCACCATCTGGAATATTACGTTGACGCACATGTTGGGAATATAGATAGAAGCGTGTATCTGTATCTAAACCAAAGGCGATCGATGGTGCGATGGCATAGCTATTACTTTCTACGACATCACGACCTTCCACACCACCATCTTGTCCCATGACATTGAGACGAACAGCAGTACTTCCATTAATGGCTTGGTTTAAGTCAGCTGATAAACGACCATTTTCTGCGGTGTTATAACGTGCTGAAACAGAACGGCTGTTAGTCAGAGAAGGGAGTTTACTCACAAGATTAATATAACCTGATGCTGAACCACGACCTGTTTCAGAACCTGATGGACCTTTTACAACTTCGATCTGTTCTAAGTTGAATACATCACGGCTGATTGCACCTAAGTCACGGATACCATCAAGATAAGTAGAGGTTTGAGTTGAAAAACCACGCATTTGGAACGTATCACCAGCACTGGTATTCCCATTTTCACCCAGCTGTAAAGTAATCCCCGGTGTGTTGCGCAAAGCTTCAACTAAAGAAGTTGCACCTTGTTCTTGAATAATTGCTTTTGAAATAATCGAAACTGTTTGAGGTGTATCAACCAAAGGCTGTGTGTATTTTGCTGAGCTAACTTTGTCTACTTTATAAGGATTCTCTTCTGTCTTTTCAGCTTTAACATCTATCGTAGGTAGCTGAGAAACATCAGTTTGCGCAGCATGTACAAATAAAGGCAACGATGCAGCAATTGCAATAAATGATGCAGATTTATTGAGTTTTCGGCTTTTGATTTGTGCCATGTTGGAATCCCTTAAAATAGATAATTCATGTTCATAAGCACTGCACAATAGTTCTGGAGAAAATTGTGCAGAGTTCATGAAGGCTTTGTTAAATAGTGTAACAATGGTGCGAATAATAATGAGAATACTTATCAATAACAATGGTGATTATTCTTATTTATATTTGGAAATTATGTTTGATTTTTAAGTTTTGATTTATTAAAACAATAATGAAAACGATGAAAGCATGTCTTTAACTATATGAATAATGAGATTTTTTTAATATTTGGTAAAATTTAACTACTTAAAGACAAGCATAAAAATAGCCCCTAGGAGTAGGGGCTATTTTATAGTTCGATCAGTGTATTGAAAACTTAGTATTTAAAGTTTAAAGATAATACTGCACTACGACCTTCAGCTTCTGTTGCATAATGTGAAGAATATGCTTTAGTGAAGTAGCGTTTGTCTGAAAGGTTGTTTAGGTTAAGTTGTAAATCAACATTTTTGTTTACGTTATAACGTGCCATAGCATCGTAACGGACATAACCTGGTACAAATTTAGTATTTGCAGCATTGCCATAGACTTTATCCATTGCAATAGCACCAACACCTAAATTTAACTGTGGAAGTACTTGGTAAGTCGTCCAAAGAGTAGCTGAGTTTTTAGCAACGTTTTGAACTTGGTTCCCTTCATTTGTTTCTTTTGGACCATCATCAACAAGTTCGCTATCTAAATAGGTATAACCAGCGCTTACAGCCCATTTTTCAGTGATATTGCCATTAGCACCAAGTTCAAGACCATCTACACGAGTTTCACCGATATTACGTGTAAATCCATCAGTAGTAACTGCTTTGGTATTTTCTTTTTCAGTACGGAAAATTGCAGCAGTTAAGTTTAGCTTATCATTTAGAACATCCCATTTTGTGCCAATTTCATAAGTTTTAACTTCTTCTGGCTTTAAATTGTTCATCGCACGAGCTTGTTCTTCTGTCGTGTTACGACCTGGCGCACCGATCCCTTCTGAGCCATCGCCACCATCTACACCGACAGGATTTGCAGAGGTAGCATAGCTGATATAAACAGAACCATTTTCGCGTGGTTTAAATGTTAAACCAGCTTGGTAATTGAAAAAGTCTGAGTCACTGTTCAGTTTAAGTTTGTCACCTACTTTAGCTGTAGGTTTTGCAGCTGTCACAGCACTGTTTAATGCGCCATAAGTCATGACCTGATCTGTTTCAAACTTATCCCAGCGAACACCAAGATCAAGGATCCATTGCGGGTTAAATTCAATGCTGTCTAGGAAATATACAGAGGTGGATTTAGACTGGATGTTGTATTGGTCAGCGCCTTGAGTACTTAACGTTCCATTGAAACCATAGCGTTCAGGGTTATTGACATTAACACATCCAGGACCTGTAGATGTCACTGCTGAACCACAAGCATACGAAGTACCTGTAGCGTCCTTACCGTTGATAATATACTGGGTACGATCAGTTTCCTGGTCTGAATATTCAGCACCTAAGTTGAAGCTGTGTTTGAGTGCGCCTGTATTAAATTTACCTGTCAGAGCCAGCTGATCAGTAAATGTATCTGTATCAGCAATACGGGAGTTTGCACGTGCCCAGACATTGCCTGTTAATGCACCTGTAGCAGAGTAGAAGTTACCTTTAGAGTCATCAGGGTTTGTCCAGAGGTAATCATTTTTAGACTTGTTATATACTGCCGTATTAGTAAGTGTTAAATCATCAGTTAAATCATGTTCTAATTTGATCGTACCTACTTGATTTTCTTGTTTTTGGAAATCACGGTCTTTCCATCCATAATAGATGCCTTGTTTAACATCAATAGGTTTACCATTTCCGTTCAAACCAGCATTTGCATTGGTTGCTGCAAATGGATTGTTGTAAGGAATACCTGAATCAGGAGTATCGTCAGTTCTTAAGTAATAATAGCTTAACGTCGCACGAGTTGGTGTATCTAAACCAAAAGTAATACTTGGTGCAATACCTGCACGTTTGTATTCAGCGCCATCATCTTGACCTGCTTTTTCGTTATGGTGACCCATCACAGCAACACGTGCTGCAACGCCGTTACCAAAGTCTTTGTTACCATCTAAAGTAATACGTTGATAGTTATCTGTACCGCCTGCAACAGAACCTTCTAAAAAGTCACCTTTTTTAGCAACTTTAGAAATCATATTGATGCTACCACCTGAAGTACCAGCACCGCCCATAGCAGATGCAGAACCTTTGGTCACTTCAACTTGTTCTACAGCGAACATTTCACGGTTTTGTGAAGTTGAATTACGTACACCGTCAACATACATAGAGCTTTCAGAGTTATAACCGCGAATGAAAGGACGGTCACCATTTGGATTACCACCTTCACCTGCACCCAAAGTAATACCAGGAACGGTACGAAGTGCATCACTCAAAGTTGTAACCTGAGTATCCTCGATCAATTGTTTTGAGATCACAGAAACTGACTTAGGCGTATCTAGTAAAGGTGCAACAAATTTTTTATTTGCAGATTCATCTACTTTTAAACTTTGTTCAGCAGTCGCTTGTGCTTTAATTGTTGGAAGTTGTGTTGTTTCTTCTTGTGCGATCGCTGCTGTTGCAATAACAGAAAGAGAAGAGGCGATTGCGGTTGAAACAATCTTTTTGCGTGATTTGATAAAAGACATACGTGACTCACAAAGAGTAGTGTAAATTTGTATGCGAATAATAATGATTCTTGTTTTTTGTTGCATCTGTTTTTTATTGAAATTGTCGATGGTTTTCTCATTGAAATTCGTCTAAATAAATTAAGGAAAAGATATTTTTAAAATAAAATATTGATATTTATTTAATTTTTTGAAAATTGAAGTATTTCAAAATGTTAAAAAAAGGATGGTTCATGGATGCTGTTTTATCATTAAGTAAGTTTGTTGAAGATTCAAACAGCTTTTTAAAGTGAGGTTTGAGAGCGTGGGATAAGAATAAAAATGAGTTGTGAAATAGTGCGAAATAGATATTGCTATTATAGAATAATAAAAACCCATTAATTTTTATCCAATTAATGGGTTTTTTAGGTAGATTTTTAAATATTATTAATTAAATTAAAACTTAAACGTTGTACTGAGTTGTACACGACGTCCTTCCTGCGTATTGCTATATCGGTTGTAATAACTTGAATCTACTTTTTCATAATCGATAAAGTTTTTATCAAATACGTTATATAAAGCTACACCAACATCCCAGTTTTTGTTAATTGTAAAGTTTGAACCAAGATGCAGCAGGGCATATGATTCATAGTCGCCTAAAGCATCATAAACTTTTTTATTGGCTGCACTTAGGTTTTCATATGTTGATGTAAAACGAGCACGGTCACTTCGGTATTCACCTCTTGCCCACAATTGAATATTGTCATCCGCTTGCCATTTTAAAGAGGCATTCACGATATGCTTAGGTGTATCATTAAGAGGTGGATTCCCTAGTTTTGAATCTTTAATTTCAGTTTCTGTCCATGTGTAATTTAAGCCAAATTTCCAAGTAGGTAAGAATGACCAGTTTAGACCTGTTTCAATACCATAGATTTCTGCTTCTTCTGCATTCATTGAACGAGAAATTGTCCATGCACGACTACCCGTATCGCCCGCTTGCATCACCCAAGGCGTTCCGATGCTCGCCATGAATTGCTCACATTCAGCTTTATTGATGTTGGCATCACAGGTTTTTTCGATAGGACCAGAAACAATCTTATCTTCAACTTTATTGTAGAATGCACTGATATTGGCGTCAAAGTTTGATGTATTACTAAAATATGCACCGAGTTCGAAGTTTTTACTGGTTTCTGGCTTTAAATCAGGATTACCAAATAAAGGACTACGACCTTGTCCACCCACATTATAAATACCAGTAGTTAGACGCTCTAAACGAGGTGCTTTATATCCCTCTGAATATCCACCTTTGAACGTCCAGTTATCATTGGCATTCCATACTAAATACGCACGAGGTGTCCAAAAGTCACCAAAAGTATCATGATCATCAAAGCGTAAACCTAATGTTAGCGCTAGGGCATCTGTAAGTGCCCAAGTGTCTTCAGCAAATAAGCCTAATTGTTCAAAAGAAATCTCTTTATTTACTCTTAAACCATCTTTAATACTGGCATCCCACCATTGACCGCCAACCGTAATATTGTGACCGCTGAAATGTTGAGTCGTGAATTTTGTATCAAAAATAGTATCTTCACTCTCTAATAAACGTGGAGTGATATTTGTAGAGCCGTTTTGCGCACGTGAAGGAATCAAACGACCAATCGTTTCAGTTTGGGTGTTCGTAATGCTCGAATCTAAAGTGCCAAGATGAGTTCGCCAAGTATGTGCTAGGGTTAGTTTTTCACGATTGTATTCTTGTGCTTTGTCATAACCACCATTTGCACCCAACGTACCTAATTGACCGAGTGAATTGTCATACCATTGTTCTGTCTGTTCATATTCAGCAGAAATATCATGGTTATCCGTCGGTGTTAAAGTAAAACGCAGACCGATCGTTTCTAAATCTGACTTGGTTGGGTTATTTCCCATACTGAGTTCAATAGCGTCATCTTTATCATCAGTACGAGTCACATGAGATTGGCTTCTTTCTGCTTTTCTTCCACGAAGCTGAACACCTAGAAGATCTTTAATAATTGGTCCTGATAAATATGCATCAGCAGAACGTTGGTTACCAAAGTCTGAAGAGTTTGGATTTATCGTTCCCTCAAGTGTTACAGCACCTGTCCATTCATTGCTTACTTTCTTGGTGATAATATTGACCACACCACCCATTGCGTCAGAACCATATAATGTTGACGCAGGGCCGCGGATAATTTCGATTCGTTCAATCGCAGAAATAGGCGGAATAAAACTATTATTGGATTCACCAAAACCATTTGGTGTGATGTCACCTGTACTATTCTGACGACGACCATCGACTAAAACTAAAGTGTATTCAGAGTCCATTCCTCGAATACGAATGTTCAATCCACCTGTTTTCCCCGCTGTTGGACTAATATCGACACCTTCAACATCAACTAATGCATCAGCAATTGAGTTTATTCTTTTATTTTTAAAATCTTCGGCGGTAATTACTGTCATTGTTGCAGGAGCATTTTTAATATCTTGCTCAAATCCAGATGCAGTAACCACAATGGTAGAAAGTTGATGAGATGTCGTGGTGTTTTCAGGACTAGCTGTATTTGCAAATGCTGAACTTGCAGTAATGCTCAGGATCGCAAGTGCGAGTGGGCAGAGTGGGGATGTACTCATAAATAGAATTCCAAGTGGACGAGATAAATATATGAAAATAAATAAAATATAAAAAACAAACAAATGATAATGATAAAGTTTATCGTTTGCAATAAAAAATGTACAAAAATGAGTAATTATTCTAAAACATTGAAAAAAATAATAATGACTAGAAAGCTAAGAAAAAAAACGATAGTTTCGTTATCCTGTTTTGTATATCCTTTAATGTTGTCATATAATGTGGCACTTTTTAAAAAACTGTAATTACTAAATTCTATCGAGGAAGCCATGCAAGTAACTTCTGAAGCGGTTTCGGGCGTTGCCCGTCGTTTAAATGTATCTGTACCGACGAGCCGTGTGAACGCGCAATTTGAAGCTCGCTTAAAACGCACTGCTAAAACTGCGAAAATCAATGGTTTCCGTCCAGGTAAAGTGCCATTAGACGTTGTACGTCGCGAATATGGTGCGGGTATTTATCAAGAAGTAGTGAACGATGTAATTCGTGACACTGTTTTTGAAGCGATTCAACAAGAAAAAATCAATGCTGTTGGTATGCCAAACATCGACAAAGTTGAAAACAAAGATGATGCTTTAGTTTATCAAGCAACTGTAGAAGTTTACCCTGAAGTTGAAGTTAAATTTGACGGTCTTGAAGTAACACGTAAATCATCTGAAGTGAATGACAAAGATGTAGACGTAATGCTTGAAAACCTTCAAAAGCAACGTGCTGAATGGACTGAAACTAAAGGCATGGCTAAAAAAGACATGCAAGTAACTTTCGACTTCGAAGGTACTGTTGATGGTGAGAAGTTTGAAGGCGGCGCTGCTGAAGACTTTAAACTTGTATTAGGTTCTGGTCGTATGATCCCTGGCTTCGAAGACGGTATCGTTGGTATGAAGAAAGGCGAAGAGAAAGTTATCGACGTAACTTTCCCAGAAGACTACCAAGCTGAAAACCTTGCAGGTAAAGCTGCTCAATTCAAAATCACTGTGAAGCTTGTTGAAAAACAAAAACTTCCTGAAATTGATGCTGAATTCTTAAAAATCTTTGGTCTAACTGAAGAAGAAGGCGTTGAAAAATTAAAAGCTGACGTTCGTAAAAACATGGAACGTGAAGTGAAAAACGGTCTTCGTAACCAAGTGAAAGGTGCAACTTTTGATGCGCTTGTTGCTGCAAACGAAGTTGAAGTTCCTGAGTCTATGTTAGCTCAAGAAATTGATCGTCAACGTCAACAAATGATTCAACAATTCACTCAACAGTTTGGTGCTCAAGGTGCAAAAGCATTTGACAGCAGCATGCTTCCAGATGAATTGTTCAAAGAACAAGCTGAAAAATCAGTTAAACTTGGCATCTTAGTAAGCAAAGTATTGGCTGATGCTAAACTTGAAGTGGATCAAACTCGTGTAGATGCTTATATCGAAGATATGGCTTCTTCTTATGAAGATCCAACTGAAGTGATCGAATACTTCAAAAATGACAAACAACAGCGTGCTCAAATTGAAGGCGTTGTGTTAGAAGATCAAGTAGTTGATCACATTCTTGCTGCTGCAAAAGTGACTGATGAAGCTGTAAGCTACCAAGATTTGTTAAAAGAACAACAAGCGCGTCAACAAGGCTAAGTTGTTTGATCTAAAAAAGGCGCTTCGGCGCCTTTTTTTATGAGGTTGGAAATAAAATTATTTCATCCATTCACAATACTTATGCAAAAAATATCTGATATTTAGTTGGGAATATTTTGCATTTTCAGCAATTATCCCGCATATTGTGAACATGAGTGCAGTTACAAGAATTCAGGAATAAATAACATATGTATGTTCCATCAATTGAAAACGCTTTAGTGCCAATGGTCGTTGAACAATCTTCTCGTGGTGAGCGTTCTTTCGATATTTTTTCACGTCTTTTACGTGAGCGTGTGATTTTTTTAACAGGTGAAGTTGAAGACAACATGGCCAACCTTATCGTTGCGCAAATGTTGTTTTTAGAAGCTGAAAATCCTGATAAAGATATTCATTTATATATCAACTCACCAGGTGGTTCGGTGACTGCGGGTATGGCGATTTACGATACCATGCAATTCATTAAGCCAGATGTTGTGACTTACTGTATGGGTCAAGCAGCATCTATGGGTGCATTCTTGTTGAATGCGGGTGCAAAAGGTAAGCGTTACTGTCTTGAAAATGCACGTGTTATGATTCACCAACCATTAGGTGGTTTCCGTGGTCAAGCATCTGATATTGAAATTCACGCACGTGAAATTCTCTTTATCAAAGAACGTCTAAATCGTTTGATGGCTGAACATAGTGGTCAGGATTATGAGCGTGTTGCAAAAGATACAGATCGTGATAATTTCATGACAGCGCAACAAGCCAAAGAATATGGTTTAGTGGATCAGGTGTTAAGCAAACGCCCTCAAGACTAAACATTTAAAGATAAGATTTAAGAATTTGGAGTGAAAATGTCCGATCTTCCTCAAGGACAAAAGCATTGTTCATTTTGCGGTAAAACGCAGTCTGAAGTCGGTAAGCTGATTGCAGGCGAGGACGCGTATATTTGTAATGAATGCGTGGACGTATGCTTAGACTTAGTTCAAACAAGTCAGCAAGTGGAAACTGGTGATTGGGCATCACGTCCTTTACCAAAACCACATGAAATTCGTGCGGCTTTGGATCAGTATGTTATTGGTCAAGATACTGCGAAAAAGACTTTATCTGTCGCAGTGTATAACCATTACAAGCGCTTAAAAGTCACTCAATCTGCAAATAAACCTAAAGATGCAATTGAACTTGCGAAGAGTAATATTTTGCTGATTGGACCAACAGGTTCAGGTAAAACATTGCTTGCACAAACGCTTGCACGCTTGCTTGATGTGCCTTTTGCGATGGCAGATGCGACGACATTAACTGAAGCGGGTTATGTCGGTGAAGATGTTGAAAACATCATTCAAAAGCTGTTGCAAAAAGCGGATTATGATGTAGAAAAGGCACAAAAGGGCATTATCTACATTGATGAAATTGACAAGATTACCCGTAAATCTGAAAATCCATCAATCACTCGTGATGTGTCTGGTGAAGGTGTACAACAAGCATTGTTAAAAATGATTGAAGGTACAGTTGCATCAATTCCTCCTCAAGGCGGTCGTAAGCATCCACAGCAAGAGTTTATTCAAGTGGATACATCGAATATCTTGTTTATTTGTGGTGGTGCTTTCGCAGGTTTAGAGAAAGTCGTGCAACAGCGCCAAGAAAAAGGCGGTATTGGTTTTACTGCTGCTGTGAAGAATAAAGATGATACCAAGAAAGTATCTGAATTATTCCGTCAGGTTGAAGCGACTGACCTTGTTAAATTTGGTTTAATTCCAGAGTTTATTGGTCGTTTGCCCGTGATTGCGACACTTGAAGAGCTTGATGAAGAAGCATTAATGCAAATTTTGACTGAGCCAAAAAATGCATTAACGCGTCAATATCAGTATCTCTTCGAGATGGAAGATGTAGATCTTTTATTTGAAGATTCTGCATTGCGTGCAGTGGCGAAAAAGGCGCTTGAACGTAATACAGGTGCGCGTGGTTTACGTTCGATTCTGGAAAATGTATTGCTTGAAACCATGTATGACTTACCAAGCCGTACAGATGTGGGCACAGTTGTGATTAATGAAGCTGTGATCAATGATAAAGCTGCACCAGAATTTAAACCAGAACGTCAGCCAAAGCAGGATGATGTTGAAGTTGAAAAAGTGGATTTAAAAGTACTTGATACAAAATCAGCGTAAAAGTTGTTTTTGATCGAATTCACTTTGCAATTCATCCGAAACGTGTAATTAGCTTGACTATTTACACGTTTTTTTATTTTTAAAAAGTCATTGAAATGTTAAGCTGACTGTGGAAAATAGTGTTTATTCAAATTATTTTATTAAATAACGAAAATAAAAAATACGTGGTGAGGGAAAATCATGCGTTACTTAGGTCTAATCATTTTGGTCAGTTGTGGGTTAACAGCTTGCCAAAGTCATAAAGCAATTGAACAGCAATCCACGAAAGTTGTATCAACTTTAAATCCGATTGATTTTAAAAAAGAAGATTCATTTGTTCATGAAAAACTGGATCAATATAAAGTAGGTGGTTTTTCAGTTGGCTCTTGGGTAAATCAAACCCCAGGACAATATTTTAAACTGGTTAAACCTCAAAGTGCTCAAGCTGCTGTGGTTTATTTTTATCGTGCAGATAGTAAATGGAATCGCCAGGAAATTATTCCCACAAACTTCTTTTTAAATGGAAAACGTATTCCAAGTTTGATTAGCAATCATTATTATTGGATTGAGCTTGCACCAGGGGATTATAAGTTAAGTATGAGTCGCCCTCTGGCTGTTTTTCATTTCCAAAAGCCTAAAGTTGCCTATTTTACTGTTGAAGAGGGTGGGCAGTATTTTGTGAAATATGAAGAAGAAAAATTCCGTGGTGGTCCAAATGGTGAAGCAGGTTTATTGCGTGTTGGACCTTTGATGCAAATGCCAACTCGTCAAGGTTTAAAAGAAATAGCGATGACTCAACTTAAATCACCAGGCTTAAACTTTGTTGCTGAAGTGACTGCTGATGGGCGTGTGCTTAAACCGAAACAAGAAATTAAAGGTGAAGCATACAAAGTCAGTGATGATGTGCATTTGGCGACACCATTTAAATTATGGAACCCAATGACTTGGTGATGTGTTGAATATAAAAAAAGAGAGCGTAGCTCTCTTTTTTTATATTTATTTGTTCTCGGCAGCTTTTTTTAACGTATCTAGTTTTTTATTAATTTCCTTAAAATCAGCTGCTGTTGTCTGCATACTCGACATCAATTTTGTATTCATAAGTGCCATGGTTTCTTGAGCGACTTGTGGTGTTTTTTTCAGAATAGATTGCCCTACGGTACTCGAATAAAAGTCGATTTGTGCTTGAATTTCTTCTGCGCTGTAAACCTCTTTATAAATTTTTTGATAAAGTGGTTTCATTTGATCCCAAGACACGGTCTTCTGGCTTTGAGCATAAAGTTTATCGGAAAGTTCATTGGCAACGATTTGTTCTTGTGGATTGAGCTGATCTTTCTTTACCGTCATTTTGACAATTTGATACGCCTGTTGATCTAACTGAGGGCGGATTTTTTGTATGGTCTCTTGCAAAAGTGTATCAAGATTCATGACATTGAGAAGTTGTTGTATTTGTTGATCAGATGCAGGCGCTGCAAAAGTTAGATTTGCTGTCAGACATGAACTGATTAAAAGAAGCTGTGGAAATAATTTCATAAAATACCTGAGTGATTGAACGTCATCTTGATTGAGTTTACAAAGGTCTTAAGGTTGAGTTGGGAGAATTGGTTTGAGTATGGCTTCCATTTTGGCTTTGAGTACTTTTTTGTTTTCAGGCTTAAGCATTTGTTTCTGAGAGAATAAGGTTGTTTCCTGTAATATCTCAGTCATTAAACTATTCGTTTTATTATTGATGGATTGCCCGAGTGGCGTGCTTAAAAAAGCAATGTTGGCTTGGACTTCTTCTTCAGTAAAAGTCTTTTTGAACAAGGCTTTAAACATATCTGTAAATTCAGGGTTGGTAACGAGATTTTGCTGTACTTCTGTATATAGCGCACTGATTTGTAAGACTGCATTTTGCTGTTCAATATTCAGTGTTTGAGCACCTGTAATTTGACGGACAAGGTCTTCAGCTTGCTCATCAAAGTAAGGTTGCATATCTCGAGTACTTTGTTTAAAAATTTCTGAGATATTAGAAAGTTGTATAAGTTTATCGACACTTTTATCTGTCGCAACTGTTGCAAAAGCCGTAGATTGAATTCCCCAGATGAAACATGTAAACAGCATTGGCGCGAAGATTCGTGTTATTTTCATTATTTAACTCAAAATAAAAAAGCACCCTAATCATAGGATGCTTTTTCATTAAGATACAAGTTGTATCTTTCTAAATCTCGGATTAGTTCGCAGCAGCATCAACCACTGGAATTTTTCCAATTTTTGCTTGCCAGATTTTAGGTGCAATGGCGTGGATAGATGTACCATTGACATCCACAGCAACAGATACAGGCATGTCTTGTACTTTGAATTTGTAAATAGCTTCCATACCCAAGTCAGCAAATGCAACGACTTCAGCTTCACGGATTGCTTTAGATACAAGGTAAGCCGCACCACCTACAGCCATCAAATAAGTTGCTTTGTTGTCTTTGATTGCTTCAACCGCAGCAGGACCACGATCCGCTTTACCAATCATACCAAACATACCGGTTGCTTCTAAGACTTGGCGAGTGAACTTATCCATACGTGTTGCAGTCGTAGGACCAGCAGGACCAACAACTTCATCACCCACAGGATCTACTGGACCAACGTAGTAAATAAATTTACCTTTAAGGTCGACAGGAAGCTGTTCACCTTTATTCAACATATCAACCATACGTTTGTGCGCAGCGTCACGACCTGTATAGATTGTTCCGTTTAAAAGCAATGTATCACCTGGTTGCCAAGTGTTCATTTCTTCTTGAGTGATGTTGTCTAGGTCAACACGTTTAGATTGTGAAGAATCCCAAGTCACTTCAGGATAGTCAGAAAGTTTAGGTGCTTGAATGTGTGCAACGCCTGAACCATCTAATTGGAAATGAGCGTGACGAGTTGCAGCACAGTTCGGGATCATACCGACTGGTTTACCCGCAGCGTGGCAAGGGTAGTCTTTGATTTTAATATCAAGAACTGTGGTTAAACCACCAAGACCTTGCGCACCAATACCAAGCGCATTCACTTTCTCGAAGATTTCAATACGAAGTTCTTCAAGTTTGCTTTGTGGACCACGGCGAAGTAATTCGTCCATATCCAATTCTTCCATCAATGCTTCTTTAGCAAGCATCATGGCTTTTTCAGCAGTACCACCAATACCGATACCCAACATACCAGGCGGACACCAACCTGCACCCATTGTTGGCACAGTTTTAAGTACCCAATCCACGATTGAGTCTGATGGGTTTAACATTGCAAGTTTAGATTTGTTTTCTGAACCGCCACCCTTAGCAGCAACAGTAATATCAACTTTGTTACCAGGAACAAGTTTGTGATAGATCACTGCAGGCGTGTTATCTTTGGTATTCTTACGACCAAACGCTGGGTCTGCAAGAACAGATGCACGTAGAATATTTGAATTTTCTAGGTAACCTTGACGAACACCTTCGTTAATCGCATCGTCTAAGCTCATGGTTAAATCAAATTTAACATCCATGCCCACTTCAACAAATACGTTCACAATACCAGTATCTTGACAGATTGGACGATGACCTTCTGCACACATACGTGAGTTAATTAAGATTTGTGCAATTGCATCCTTGGCAGCTTTGTTCTCTTCACGATCATAAGCACGGCTCATCGCTTGGATGAAGTCTTGTGGGTGATAGTAAGAAATGAACTGAAGCGCATCCTTGACCGATGTGATCAAGTCATCTTGCTTGATAATAGTTGTCATATCGAAAATCTCTTGAGCGGGCTGATAGCTAGCGGGCTAAATTATACGTGATAATCCAAGTTTTGTCGGCACTTTGCTTAAGATTTGGTCTAAAGTTTAATAAATTACATCAGGCAATTTTTTGTCATATTTCAGCGTGAAAATCGTGAATATCTGTCATATAAAAGCGGGATTTTGAAATATTAATGATTTATTTTGGAAATAATTAATTTATAAGTATTTGAATATTAATAATTAATTTTATTAATATAGCAAATTTTCTAAATATGACATCATTGTCATATATTTGTCATAAAACTTTCACATAATAAGCCTGTCCAAAAATGAGTAATGAAATATGACAATTTCGAGTATCTTAATGGTTGTGGGCTTTAGCGTTTATATTGCAGCAACTTGGATGTACGGTCAGAAAGAAGATCAAGTCTAACGCTTTATCTTCTTTTTTTATGTTTCAAAATTTTTAAATACAACAATAAATAACTTCCCCATTTATACTGATCATAAAAATTATTCCTCTATTTTCGACTATGACAGATCAAACTTATCTTTCTGAAAATATTATTGAAATTTACAAAAAACATGGTCATGCATGGACTGAACTACATGGAGAATATCTTTATGAGCGAGCATGGCTTGACCGATTTTTAGCTTTGCTTCCGCAAAATTCTAATATTCTAGATTTAGGCTGTGGTTCAGGAAAACCGATTGCTCAATATTTAATTGAAAAAGGACATTCTGTAATAGGTGTAGATACTTCGGATAGTATGATTGCAATGGCACAGCAGAATTTTCCACAACACTCTTTTCCAAATTTACATTGGATTCAGGCAGATATGCGAACGCTTGAACTTGATCAAAAGTTTCAAGGGATGATTGCTTGGGATAGTTTTTTTCACCTCAGCCCTGATGATCAGCGTGCGATGTTTCAGCAATTTGCAAAATTTTCGGAACAGGGCACAGCTTTAATGTTCACAAGTGGTCCTGCGCATGGTGAAGCGATTGGTAATCTGTTTGGTGATGCTTTGTATCATGCCAGCTTGTCACCAGAAGAATATCGTGAATTATTCAAAATTTACGGTTTCGAGGAGATGTTGATGATCGCGGAAGATCAAGACTGCACAGGGCATACGGTGTGGTTGGTGAGGAAAATAAGAGATTGACCATCGTGACTTGGCACTGTTAAATGTGGAAAGTATTTCATTAAAAGAATAAATCAATGCACTCGATTCCAATTATTGAACCTATTCAGCAGTTATTTGAACAGCATAATATTCCCTACGCAATGGAACAGGATTGGTTGGTTCCATATCAGGATTTCACACAGTATCCAGCAATTCGAGCTTTATGGTTTCCTTACACGGTAAATGGTTGTTTACAGATTGAAGTGTTACATCATGATAGTGAGTTGATGATTGAGTGCTTTGCAGGGGTTGGAGAAGACAATGATGCTATTACGGATGCTTTGCAAATTTTTTGCTTAAATTCATTTCATGTATTTGCTGTCGCATTTTGGGATTTACCACAAGGTGATCAGGTCACCATTGAACAATGGGAAATCCAAGGGGTAACTTATCAGGCTTATTTGGGTGCGATGGGAACACGTTTAATGAGTAATGATGAATTCCCTGCTTTACCTGAAAATTGGTTCGATAGTTTTTCCTCCGAGATCCAGAATGAATCAAACTTAGATACTTTGGCGTGGTTTCGATTATTCATCGGAAATAATCAGGGAGATTTGACGGTTGAAGTATTGAGGAATAATGATGTTTGTGAAGAAATGCAAAAAGTGATGCGTGAATTCGATTGGATAACATTGGATGGGTATTATAGTATTCGTCATTTTATGATTTTAAAAGCACAGTAAGATAGATAAGATATAAGAATAAGTTAGGTTTGTCTTAAAAGACTTATGTTATTTTGATGTTAATCTATTTAGCAACGATTCAAGGCTCTCTAATATTGGTTCTGCTAATCGATGCTGTCGTTCTTTTAATCAAAACACCACAAATTATCAGCATTTTTCAACGATTCTTTTTTGTTTAATTCGGCAAAATAACAACAATCACTCTACCGAATATTGAAAATGCCTAATACAAAACAGTTTCTTATTGGTCAATACAAAAAATTAAATCTCAATATAGTGACTTGGGATGGTGTAACAGCAGAGGTGGATTTATCCTGCGGTTGTCTATTTGAGCATGAAGTTGATCATGCGCCAGTACAAGGTGGTCTTGCGGATCTCAACCAAACTTTAAATGGAAAATTACTACACATTCGGGAGCAAAAACTCTTTCAAGCTGTGCGTTTTGAAACTTTATTGTTTGACCAAACTCAGCCGAATATTCAGTCTGAAAAAGTCTTGTTAATTGGTATGGGAAGTCCAGAAGATTGGAGCACAGCCGATACCGCAAAAGCGGTACAGATTGCATTTAGAACCGCACAACAATTGGGTTTGGAAAGTGTGGCTTTTGCCCCCAGTATTTTAGATACAGGTTTAAAATTAAAAGTAGATTTGAGTTCAGTTTTAGTCAAGGCTTTGCTTGACGTTTATGATGCACAATGTGAATTAGAACAGTTAGGATTGGTGAAGCCTTGCACTGTGCAAAATTGGTATTTTGATGCGGGTGATCATCAATTTGAAGACAAGGCAAATAACTATATTCAAATATTTAAACAACTCACAACAAAATAATAGAGAGATTAAATATGAGTGACATTCAGCAAAAACTTAAGTTAAGAGAATTGGAAATTGTCGATGAGCATGATCAACCACGGATTCGACTTAGTGTTGAACAAGGTTTAGCATCAATTCAATTGTTGAATTTACAAGGCGAAGTTGGCGCTCGTATTGAATTAGATCAAGCAGGATTTTCCAAGATACAACTGGCTTCAATCGCAGAGCCTTTGCTAAATGTCAAACTTGAAATGGATCCCAAAGGCTCTCATCTCAAATTTGATCATCAGAATGGTGCTTCTAATTATTTGTTTTTAAATAATCAAGGTGCTTCAGGTTTGGTGATGTTAGATGCACAGCAACAGCGTAAGTTTGCCGCGACGGTGAGTGAACAAGGTGTTTTAAAGATTGATCAATAGCGTGGATATTGTGGCATGAAGTAAAGGATTGCTGTTGAGTCAACGCCGAATGGTTGTGTAGCGTCGTAATATGTCTTTGTACGCTATGGCGTACATGAATTGAAGGCGTTGTCCAATATACAGCATACCTATATTTTTTTATCATGGGGACATAGAGAGCAGGATGCTCCGAAAATAAAAAGAAAATACAGAACAAGGAATGTGAGGTAAGACAGGAGTCATACCTAAGCATCAAATACGAAAAAAGCCCGACAGGATGTCGGGCTTTTTTTATGTTCAAATTTTACTGATGCGATGTACATTAAAAGGAAGGGTTCTTTTAAACTGTTTTATAGCTTAGTTATAGAGTTTAGTGAACATCCTGTAACTTGATCCAAAGCATAGAAGTCGTATGGTTTTGCGTGGTACGACCTGTCATTTGCAGTTGTGTCTTTGAGTGATTTAACTGACCACTGATTTTATATTGGTAACCATTGTCAGGATTTGTCCACAGACCATGGCTAAATTGACTGTTGTTTGTATTGGTACTAAGCCCTTGTAATACCTCCATACCGATAACAGGTTGGTTTTTAAAGCTTCCAGTACATTTTTGACAGTTTTTTAAATTTTTTGAAGCACCATGCAATTGGGTAATCACTGCACTGTACTGTTGTGTTTTTGAGTTTTTGCGAATCACTATGTCGGAAATATATGCGTCTGTGCGATGATCAATGACTTTCCATGTTCCAATCAGTGGATCGAAAGTATAAGAAAACGCAGAGCAGCTGAATAAGGCAAATGTGAATGCTGTAGATAAAGATTTAAAATTCATAAATAAAAAACAATCAAATAAAAATGTGAATATTATACTTGTTGTAATCGGTATTATTTTTTAAATATTTGATTTAATGTGTCTTTATTGATTTTAATTTAAAAAAAACCACCCAATTTTTCAATTGGATGGCTGAGTATCAACTTGAAAATCAGATGAAGTGATTAAGCTTCTTGTTGTGCAGATTGAATCGCAGTTAAGGCGATGGTGAATACAATATCATCCACCAAAGCACCACGAGACAAGTCATTGACTGGTTTATTCAAGCCTTGCAACATTGGTCCTACACTCACGACATTGGCAGAGCGTTGTACTGCTTTATAGGTGGTGTTTCCTGTATTTAAATCAGGGAAGATAAATACATTGGCACGCCCCGCAACTTTAGAATCAGGTGCTTTAGAACGACCAACACTTTCTACTGAAGCAGCATCGTACTGTAATGGACCATCGATCAATAAATCAGGGCGACGTTGTTTCGCAATCTCAGTGGCTTTCGCGACTTTCTCAACTTCGGCACCTGCGCCTGATGTTCCTGTTGAATAAGAAATCATAGCAATGCGTGGGTCGATACCAAACGCTTTTGCAGAATCTGCTGATTGAATGGCAATCTCAGCCAATTGTTCTGCATCTGGATCTGGGTTGATCGCACAGTCACCGTATACATATACTTCATCAGGCAATAGCATGAAGAATACAGAAGACACCAGTGAATAATCAGGTGCTGTTTTAATCAATTGGAACGCTGGGCGTACGGTATTCGCAGTGGTATGTACTGCACCAGAAACTAAGCCATCGACTTGATCGAGTGCCAACATCATCGTACCCAGTACAACCGTGTCTTGTAGTTGTTCACGTGCTTGCAATTCATTGATTTTGCCTTTACGTAATTCAACCATTTTGGTCACATAGTTTTCACGAATCAGATCAGGATCAATGATTTCTAAGTCAAATGGCAATTCGATATTACGTGCTTTAGCAACTTCAAGAACCGCTTCTGGTTTTGCCAATAAAACACATTGTGCAATTCCACGAGATTGACAAATCGCAGCTGCTTGGATGGTACGTGGTTCATCACCTTCAGGAAGGACAATACGCTTTTTCGCCGCAATTGATTTTTGTACCAATTCATGACGGAATGCAGAAGGTGATAAACGTGGTTTGTAATCACCATTGAGCATTTGAATCAGCCATTCTTGATTGATATGACTTGAAACAAAACGCGTCACTTGATCCGCACGATCGGTATCATCGACTGGGATTTCATTGCTTAAATTCGCCAATTGTTGTGCAGTTTCAAAAGTGCTTAATGGTGTATGTAAAATTGGTAAACCATTTTTAATTGCAGACTGACAGAAATCTAGTACCAATGAATTTGGTTCATGGTGCTCAGTCAAAACAAGACCAGCTAGTGGAATACCATTGCTAGTTGCAAGGCTACTTGCCAGTAATACATCAATACGGTCAGATGCGCTGATAATCAATTCGCCTGCCGTGAATTTATGTAACTCATGTTCAATATTTGCGGCAATCAAACTGCTGTGTAAGACACGACGTGTTTTTGCTTTACCTTCATTGATCCAAGTGGCTTTGATCTGTTGTGCAAGGTCAGAAATACGTGGCACACTCAAAGTATCGCTAAATGGTACTAAACCAATGATTGGAAACTCAGTTGAGCCAATGTGGGCATGGGTTTTATGAATTTCATTTTTGAAATTATTGGTATCTGAAATTAAACGTAAATTCGGATCAATGGTGACAGGAATCTGTGCAGAATCCGCAGGTAAACCACGCGTACGCATGAATAAAACACCTGCATTACGCGAAGATGATGCACCACCAAAGTTGCGTAGTTGCGCTTCAACTTTTTCAGCTGTTTGTTCTGGCTTCGTAATATCTGCATTGCTAACAAAAATAACTTTTGCATCTAAAGCTTGAGCCAATGATGCGTTTAAATCACTGGCAAAAGAATCACGTGCAGTCGGCACTAAACCTTCAACAATAATAATATTGTGTGACTTCGCGACTTGGCGTTGTAGGCTGACAGCTTCTTCAAGCAATTCATCAGTTTCACCACTGTTTAATTGCTGAGTCAGCTTCGCATAAGAAATAGGCTCAACTGTATCCAATTTTGAAATATGGCGATACAGTGCCGTGGTACGATCTGGATCGGTATTTAATTCTTGTGAAAATGGTTTTACAAAACCTGCTTTAACACCTTGGCATTCCAAAGCATATACTAAACCTAAACAAGCAGAGGTTAGACCTACGCCTTCTCCAGTTGGAACCAATAAAATCGTTTTCATAGACTATTTCTTTAATAAATAAAAAGCTGTTAATTTTTCAAAGGTTTGTGATGAAAAACTCCGTACAGGATTTGTCGGAGTTATTCATTTATCTGTTGTGTTTGGGTAAAACCAGATTATTTTCAGTGATGGGATAATGATAAAATCATCCCTTCGACAGCTACAGGTGTTAGGACAGCTTAAGCTGTCACAACATCAGATTCATGCTTTTTTGCAGCCTGTTGTACCTCATGCTCTACAACGCTTTCAGTTTCTTTAGCAATACGACCTTCTTCATCTGTAGGAACAACCCAGATTTGCGGACCAGTACCTGCATCAATACGACCTTCAGTACCACGTTTTAAACCATCATTGTGTTCTTTGCTGAGGTTAAAACCGAAGTGTGGTAAGTAGGCAATAGTTTTTTCACGGATATAAGCAGAGTTTTCACCAATACCACCCGTGAAGAATAAGCCGTCAATGCGTGGAAGACCACAACTTAAAGCTGCAAGTGATTTTGCTAAACGGTAGCAGAATACTTCAATGGCTAAAGTTGCATCTTCATTGCCTTGTTCAGATGCTTCAATCAAAGTACGCATGTCATTTGAAAGATCAGATAAACCTAATAGACCTGATTGGCTGTTGAGCATCTTATCAATTTTATAGATGTCCCAACCTAAGTTCGAAGCAAGGAAGCTGTGAATACTTGGATCTACATCACCACTACGAGTACCCATCACTACGCCCTCAAGCGGTGTTAAGCCCATAGATGTATCTACAGATTGACCATTCCAGATCGCACAAGTCGAGCTACCATTACCTAAGTGTGCTGTTAACCAACCACCGTGTTTGTAGCTACCTGCAAGTTCAGAACCACGTTCAGATACATACGCGTGACTTGTACCGTGGAAGCCATAACGGCGTACATTGTGTTCTGTATATAAGAATTTTGGCAATGCATAACGGTATGCATGTGCAGGCATCGTTTGATGGAATGCAGTATCAAAAACAGCAACTTGAGGAAGTTCAGGGAACAAACGCATTGTTGCTTCGATACCCACCAAGTGAGCAGGGTTGTGAAGTGGTGCAAGCGGTGTTGCTTCACGAATTTTGTCTACAATTTCAGGTGTTAATAATTCTGCCTTAGTCGAAGTACCGCCGTGTACAACACGGTGACCAATCGCTTTTGGTTTGTATTGAGACAGACGACCTAAGATCGTTTCCAATGCTTTTTCATGATCAGCATGTGGAATAGAAAGTTCAAGCGGTTGATTACCCGCTGTGACGCCTTTGATACGTGCCTCAGCAGAGCCTAAGTTTTCTGCAAGACCAAAGATTCGATCTTCACGACGTTCAGAAACAAGCGCATATTTGATTGATGAAGATCCGCAGTTAATTACTAATACTGATGTAGACACGTTTTAATACCCGAAATTGTAATTTGAAAAAGTCATCCTGATTGATCTGATTACGCTTCTTTGCAGGGCAATTTAGATCAGTAGTGATGTTTTACCATGTGTAGTTTTTTTGTCCTAGATAGACTTTAGGTGATTAGACTTTTGGATGATCGACCTGAAATTGATTAATATTTAATATTTATCAGTTGATTGCTAAAAATTATCACTCATTTACACGCTTCGCTAGAGTCTTTATGTTTTTCTTGTAAGCAAAAGATTTTTTTGAATATTCACAAAAAAACAGATTGAAAATAAAAAACTCAGTACCTATTGAAATAAATACTGAGTTTATATTGCTAATTTATTGAATTATTGGCGAATTTGCCCATCACCTAAAACAATCCATTTTTGCGAGGTTAAGCCTTCTAGACCGACTGGACCACGTGCATGGATTTTATCAGTTGAAATACCGATCTCAGCACCTAAGCCATACTCAAAACCATCGGCAAAGCGGGTTGACGCATTGACCATCACTGAACTTGAATCCACACGTGTTAAGAATTGACGTGCTAGGCTAAAGTTTTCAGTAATAATCGCATCGGTATGGTGTGAACCATATTTGTTGATGTGTTCAATCGCTTCTTCAATTCCAGAAACAATTTTGACTGCCAAAATTGGACCTAAATATTCTTCATACCAATCTTCTTCACTGGCAGGCTTTACGGTATCGCCTAAAAGTTTTTGTACTTTTAGGCAACCACGTAATTCCACTTGCTTTTCAGCATAGAGTTCAGCAATGCGCGGTAAGAATTCATCTGCAATTTTTTCATCCACAAGCAAACTTTCCATGGCATTACATACACCATAGCGATGCGTTTTGGCATTTAGTGCGATTGGCAAAGCTTTATGTAGGTCTGCTTGTGCTTCCACAAAAACATGACAATTCCCATCCAAATGTTTAATCACTGGAATCGTTGCTTCATTGGTAATTCGTTCAATCAAGCCTTTACCACCACGCGGTACGATGACATCGACATATTCAGTCATGGTAATCAATTGACCGACAGCAGCACGATCGGGTGTATTGAGTACTTGCACGCAAGTCTCAGGTAAACCAGCCGCTTTTAAACCATGTTGAATTGCTTCAGCAATGGCTTGGTTAGAGTTCAAGGCTTCAGAACCACCACGTAAAATAATGGCATTTCCTGACTTAAGTGCAAGAGAGGCAGCTTCAAGGGTCACGTTTGGACGAGATTCATAAATCATGCCGACCACACCTAAAGGCACACGCATTTTACCAATTTGAATGCCGGTAGGGCGGTAAGCCAAATCTGTAATTTCACCAATAGGATCAACAAGGCTAATCACATCTTTTAAGCCTTGTAGCATCCCTTTAAAGCGTGTGGGGTTGAGTTCTAAGCGATCAAGTAGGGCACTATCCAAGTTATTGTCACGACCTTTGGTCATGTCAATTTGGTTGGCAGCTAAAATTTGCGGTTCACTATTTTCTAAAGCAGTATAAATAGCAGATAAGGCATTATTTTTTGCAAGTGTAGTCGCACCAGCCAAAACACGAGAGGCTTGGCGAGCTTGTTGACCTACAGTTTGCATATACTGTTCGATGGAATCTTGCATAGCAGTTTATTTGATCACTTAGAAATTTCCCTTTGATAGTAGCAGTCTAAGCAATAGCAAGGAAGTATTTCTCTGAAATAAACTTGTTCTCAAGCTTACCTATTCATATTTTGAAAATCTTTTTACCATTTAAACAAGATAAGCGGTCAATTTTGCGATTGCGTATAAATCCGACATCTGTAAGAATGAAACAATAAGGACATTGATGTGATACAGAACTTATACGTATCACAAATTTGAAAGAATAATGTAGGTTATATTTCTTGCAGATTAAAAGAATAAAGCAGGGATGGAGGAAGGATATGAATTCCATTATCCAAATGGACACCGAAACGAACCAAACTTTAACAAGCTTTGGTTTTTTTGACATCTATCATAAAAACAGCTTTAAAGAACAGCCTCGAGAAACATGGATTGATGGCTGGAAAGTTGAATATATGGCAATCGCAGATCCTCGAACGATTCACAATACGCCTATTGTGATTGTCGGTGGGGCATTCCAAAATTTTAATTCCTATAAGTATTGTGTTGAGCAATTCTTTGAAAGTGGTCCAGTCATTCTTATTGATTTGCCTTCTATGGGTGCAAATCAACAAATTACCAATGTGGATACGGGGTTGTCTGCGGGTACATTAGCACTGCCTGATCTGTCACGTATGTTAGGTCAATGGCTTGATATTGTGAACATTCAAAAAGTTGCTGTAGTCGGTATTTCCTTAGGTTCTGTAATTGCCTCATTCTTTGTAGATCAACGTCCAGAATTGGTAGAACGCATGATTCTGATGGGCGTGATGCAGGAAACCCGAAAAAGTTGGCGCATGCTACTTGAAGAATCTTTGATGTTGATGAAAGAACAGCGCATGGATGAGTTTGGGCAAGCCGTCATTCTATATTTGGTCAATCATGCCAAAATGGATAAAACTCGTATGTCGCCAACAGCGAAAAGATTGTTCTTTAAGCAAATGGCAGAATTCTCCAATACTGAGCAAGAGCGTTATGAAATTAACTGTAATCGCTTACTGCGTCTAAGTCATGTGCCTGCACCACAAGTCAATACATTGGTGGCATGTGGTCAGTATGATAGTTTTACTTTGCCTCATGAAAATGCAAAATTTGCGATGCAATGCCCAGATATGCAGTTTGCGATGATTGCCAATGCAGATCATGTCCCGCAATTGCAACGTCGTAAAGAAACTATGCATCTATTCACAACTTATCTACAAGGTAAATCGATTCAAGGTTTAGATGGCATCATTAACTTTACACGTGAAGAAATGCAACAGATTGAACGTCGTGGAGAACAACGTATTCAGGTGCTTGAACCATATCGTCAATTGACACATCGACATTCGAATAAAGTGATCCCTGTAGACATTGTCGATGTGAATTATTTTGGTTTACTGATGAAGCTTGATACGCAAAATGACTTGGATTTTGTCAATGCACATACCCGTGATTTAGCATTGAATTTAAGTGATGATGAAGGTGAGTTTGCGATTGAATGTTTGATTTTCGAAACTTCAGAGCAGGGTATTCGTGCCTTATTCAAACATGGTAGTTTTGAAAATGCAGATCGTTTGTTACGTTTTATTGCACGTCAAAGTCAAGGTCAAGAAACGTGTGAAGTGGAAGAGGAAGCTCTGGCTTAAGTGATGGTTGACTAAAGATTGTTGATGTAAAAAACCAGTCGAATGACTGGTTTTTTTATTGTATTTAACGAATAGTATGTAGAGATTGGTTATAGACTCGCATCAATCATCCAGACCAAATCGCCTAAGTGTTCTTCAGGATCTAATCCCACTTTGTCTTTTTTGAAATAGAGACTTGGTTGAACCACTTGAACTTTAGAAAAGCCTGCCTGTTGCATAAAATTGCGTACTTCTTCAGGAGTAACAAAGTGAAAGCTAAATGCACTTCGTGACATGACTTTTAATAGTTTGCTACTGCTCCAAATGACTTTGGCGAGTTTATTCTTCACTGGCTCAGGATAAAGATCAGTGAGGTAATGTAGTGATTGGAAGTCTTTGCCATAATGTGCAATGGATTGAATGAGTTGTTGTAAAAGCTCTTTGGTAAAATAATTAATTAAGCCTTCACTAATCACCACCAATGGACGACTTGGGTCGAAAACATCAAAGGCTTTTTGGAAGTCTTCGGTAAATAAATCGACAGACAAAACTTCAGGGCTATTAGCATCAATTTGTTTGAGCGCTGTTTGTTTGGTATTTGCCATATCAGGCAAATCCAGTTCACGATAGTCAATCATTGGATAATGTTGTCTAAACCACCAGCCACGTGGTGAAAGCCCAGCTGCTATTTCTAGTACTTGTAAGTTAGGATGTTGCTCAATCAATTGGCGGAGATGATCGTCAAGCATGGTATGGCGTTCTTTGAGTGTAGTCCGCATGCTACCACCGACATATTTTTCGCCCCAGCTTTCGATGGGGTGCGCAATCATTGCCAAAGTTTTACCTTTGGAGGTTGCGAGTAGTGGGTGTGAAATCCCCATTTGATACCAGATATAGCCTGTGTAGTGAGCTGTAAATGAAATATGGCGATGCTTCGATAGCGCTTGAGTCATGGTTATCCTTAACTTTTCTTTTTTTAATTTAAAATTTACTTTACAGAGATTAAACGATAATCAAAAAGGAATATGAAAATTTAATTTATTCAAGAATGCCTTAAATCCTCCCCAACCCTCCTTTTAAAAAGGAGGGAGTTTTATCTTTTTAAAGAGATTTTTTGAAATCTTCAATGACTTTTTTGACAGTCTGCCATTCATTTCCAAGATCGAGAGTTTCGCCAATGTTAATTTGTGGAATTTTCCCACGCATGCGCTCTAAACGCTCTTGATTCGGCATAGGTAAATTTTCGATACCACTTAGTGCTGTGCATGCTGATTCGCGATTATTGCATACCAAGCCCATATCACAGCCTGCATCTAGAGCTGCACGAATACGAGCATCTGCACCACCTGCGACACAGGCTGCTTGCATGCTTAAATCATCAGAGAATAACACGCCATCAAACTTCAATTCTTGACGTAAGACTTTTTGAATCCAATACGGTGAAAAACCTGCTGGATTTGGATCGACTTTTTCATAGATCACATGCGCAGGCATCAGTGCATCTAACTGCGATTGTAGTTTGATAAAGCTTTGCATGTCATTATCGTAAATATCTTGATATTCACGAGTATCAACCGCTGCTGCAACATGCGAATCTGCTTTTACAGAACCATGACCAGGGAAATGTTTGCCTGTAGTCGCCATGCCTGCACGTTGCATACCTTTCATAAATGCACTGGCTAATGGCACGATATCATTTACATTCTTCGCAAAAGCACGATCACCAATCACATCACTAATATCATTGAGATCTAAAACGGGTGCAAAACTAAAATCAATACCGACAGCGAGGACTTCGATTGCCATGAGCCAACCGCATTGTTCAGCCAGTTCAAGTGCTTTTTCAGGTTGGGTTAAGTAAAGTTCACCAAACTTACCCATAGCAGGAAGTAGTGTGAACCCACTTTTTAAGCGTTGCACGCGACCACCTTCTTGATCTACAGCGATCAGAATATCAGGTCGAATACGACGCATATGATCGGTTAAGGCACGGACTTGTGCAGGAGATTCTATATTTCTTGAAAATAAAATCATGCCACCGACTTGCGGAGCTTGTAATAGTTCAATATCTTCTTGAGTAAGTTCTGTGCCTGCAATATCAAGCATCAATGCGCCGATCATAGGAATCCACGGTTGTATTTATATAAACTTGGAAACAATACCCGATTTCTGCAATGATTTGCTACATTTACACCGTACAGATTATGATAAAACTACACAACATAAACAGATAAAGTTGTTTAAGATCTTGAAACTGTTGAGTTCAGATTGAAAAACGCTATAGAAATTGGGAAACCTCTAGGAAGTATTAAGAATTTATGAAACTTCAAAATCTCGCTTGCGCCATAGCACTTGTCACTGGTGGTTTATTTTTCACGCATACAATTAATCAAGCAGTGGCTGAAACCAATGCGACTAAAGTGTCTCAATCTATTCAGCCCTCACAAGAACAAGCCTTGGTGACTCGCCAGTTGGCTGCGCTTATTGACCGTCAACATTATTTGAATATGCGTTTGGATGCGAATACATCAAGTCGCATTCTAGATATGTATATCGACAGTCTTGATCCAGAGCACACCTTATTTTTAGCTTCAGAAGTTGAGCAGTATAAAAAAGAATATGGTGCCACTTTAGGTGCAAAATTAAAAGCAGGTGATTTAACGGGGCCATTTGCGATTCATGCACATTATCGTGCGAGATTAAAAGAATTTTATGATTTTGAATTGGCTGAACTGAAAAAAACACAAAATTTAAAGCAGTCTAATGAGTTTATTGATACTGATCGTGAAAAAGCAGCATTTTTTGGTAGTAAAGCTGAATTAGAAAATTACTGGCGCAAAATGTTAGTTTCTCAGTTGATCAATCTAACGATTTCTAAAGAAGAAGATCAAGCTAAACAGAAAGCACTCAAAGATGATCCAACTTTGGCGAATGGGCAAGATCTGACTGCATCTGAGGATTTGACCCCAGCTCAGACATTGACCAAGCGTTATACTCGTCAATTGGCACGTATCGGACGTACCAAAAGTGATGATGTGTTAGAGCGTATTCTTAATGCAATGACACTCACTTATGATCCGCATAGCAATTACTTCCCTCCTGTCGATGCGATGGAGTTAAATCGTCAAACAACCTTGCAACTTGAAGGGATTGGTGTATCGATTCGTCCTGAACGTGGAAATGAGGATTACACCAAAATTGAAACCATTGTGGACGGTGGTCCTGCAAGTAAAACAGGACAAGTCAAGTCAGGTGACCGAATCATAGGTGTTGCACAAGATGGCGAAGCAATGGTGGATGTCATTGGTTGGCCGAGTTCTGAAATTGTCGGTTTAATTCGTGGTAAGCGTGGCACCAAAGTTTCTGTGAAACTTCTTGGTGCAGGCGCAGCGATGAACCAAGCGCGTGTGGTGACGATTACTCGTGACATTATCCAAGAAGAAGACGCAGGTGTACGTTCACGTACGGTTGAAGTGACACGTGATGGGAAAAAGCATAAGTTTGGTGTTGTGGAAATTCCATCATTCTATTTGAACTATCGTGCGCGTCGTGCAGGAACTGAATATCGTTCAGTGGCGGAAGATACCAATAATGCATTGAAATCATTAGCAGCGCAGAATGTTGAAGGAATCATTGTTGATTTACGTAATAACCCAGGTGGCTCACTAGAAGAAGTTGCCAAAATGATTGGTCAGGTTGTCAAAGAAGGTCCAGTGGTTCAAATCCGTGATGGCAATGGTAATGTCAGTGTATTTGAAGATACCGATGGCGGTGCACAAACTTATGCAGGTCCAATGGCAGTCTTAGTGAATCTGGCATCTGCTTCAGCAAGCGAAATCTATTCTGCTGCATTACAAGATTATGATCGTGCAGTCATTCTTGGAAGTACAACCACAGGTAAGGGAACTGCACAAGTTCAATTGGATAGTTTGGCTTATGGTCAAGCAACTTTGACGCAACGTAAATTTTATCGAATTACCGGTGGAAGTACTCAAAATAAAGGCGTTATTCCAGATATTAAGTTAGTTGATATTTACGACGAAGAGTTTGGTGAACGTAAAGCCAAGAACGCGTTGAAATGGGATACCATTCCAACCGCACCATTCAAGCGTGAAGGTTCGATTCAACCTTATGTGGCTCAACTCAGTGAAAAGTCGAAAATCCGTGTCAGTACTGACCCTCAGTTTCAATATTTGAGTACGCGTAAGACCATTGCGCAAGAAGCTAAAGATCAAAAGCAAATTTCTTTAGATATTGAAAAGCGTAAAGCGGACTTACTCGCACTTGAAGCAAAAACCTTGGCTGCTGAAAATAAGCGCCGTTCTGAAACAGGTTTAAAACCTTATTCGAATTGGGAAAGCTACCAAGCAAGTTTGGATGCATTAGCAGAGTCTCGAGCAAAAATGAAGGTGAATCAGCGTCCTGCATTACCTGAGGAGGAAACATTTGTGAACGAAGCTGCCAATGTTTTGTTAGATTTAGCACATATCAATAAAAAATAACTAAACACTATTTTTAATTGAATTTAAAAAGTATATCTCGGATATACTTTTTTTTTATTCTGTTTAAAAAATAACTTGACCTTCAATAGGATAGTGATATTTTAAGGAGGACTAACGTTCTTTAAAAAATGTGAATCTTATCGCAGTTATGCGTTGTAAGTATTGGAGTTTCCTAATAACAATAACAGGTTCATTACTGGAAGAAAATTTTTATGAGTTATATGAGTTATGATAGTAGTCTCGTAATTGGGTCTGCATGCGTTGCAGTATTCATTTGTTACGTGGCTATTTCATTGGAGCAACTCATATTTGTACCACGTACGCCTCGTGGGCGGAAAATAATATTATGCCTCAGTGGAATGGTTTTTGGATTTGCAATTTGGGCGATGCATTTCGTTGGGATGCTGGCTTGTCACTTGCCTGAAGGTTACTTTTTTGATCCAACCTTAACCGTTATTTCTTATGTAATCGCTGCATTTGCTTCCACCTTTGCAATTTGGTTAACGACTCGAGATACGTTGCCGATCACGCGCCTAGTCTTAGGTGCATTGTTGATGGGGTTTGGGATCTCAGGCATGCACTATGTGGGTATGTTAGGGTTAAATCTACCAAACCAGCAGATTCATTATAATTTAATTATTGTTTTCTTCTCAGTTATGATCGCGATTAGTGGATCTGGTCTTTCTTTTTGGTTAGCTTTTAAATACAAGAATACCTTTAACCATAAAATGCTCTATAAATCTGCGGTGTCTATCATGATCGCATTGAGTATCGTGGGTATGCACTATACTGGTATGAGTGCTGCGACGATTTCTTCAATAGACGCAGGGCATTTTTCTGAGCATATTCATGAAGGACAGGGTATTTTATTATTTACGATCCTTTTTGTGGCAAGTCTGGTGTTGGTTTCAGCTTTTTGTGTCGCCATTTTAGAACGACGATTAGAAGAGCGTAGTTTGCAACTCATTCAGGCAAATAAAGAACTTGAATATTTAGTCCTTCAAGACAATTTAACTAAACTTCCAAATCGTCTTTTTTTGGTTCAATACACAGATTCTTTATTTCTAGAACTTAAAGAATCTCCTCATAAAATTGCATTTTTATATATTGATTTAGATCGCTTTAAGTCTGTGAACGATGCTTTTGGTCATCATATTGGTGATGAGCTTTTAGTGAAATTAGCACAACGTTTATACCCTCTTTTGGAAGAAGGGCAGAAGTTGATTCGAATTGGTGGTGATGAGTTTCTGATGATTTTAGAAAATGCTAATCGTCCTCAAGTTGAACAATTGGCAGAGCTTTTTTTGAATAAAATTCAAGACAGTTTTCAAATCTCAGGTAAAGAAATTAATATTTCAGCCAGTATTGGCATTGTATTTTTTCCAGATCATGGACAAAATTTACAAGATCTTCTGATCAATGCTGATTCCGCAATGATGCAATCGAAAGAACAGGGGCGTAATACCTATAGTATTTATAACAACTCTTTAGATCAGCAACACCAAAGCCGAAGTCAATCTAAGTTGATTAATGACTTGTATAAAGCTGTTGAAGAACAACAATTTATTCTATTTTATCAACCTAAATTTACCTCTGAATATAAAATTTGTGGTGTTGAAGCATTAATTCGATGGAAGCATCCGACTTTAGGTTTACTCGCACCCAATATGTTCATTGATGGTGCTGAACAAACAGGGTTGATTATTCGGATGGGTTATTGGGCTTTAGAGCAGGCTTGTCAGCAAATTCAAGCATGGGAAGAAAAAAAATTTCAATTCTGTCCAGTTGCTGTAAATCTTTCAGCGGTACAATTTGAACATAAGCATTTGATTGATACTTTAGAAAAATTGATTCAAAAATATAAGATCAAACGTGGTCATTTGATCATTGAAATTACTGAATCTACAGCCATGCATCATATCGACAGTAGTATTCGAACATTTGAAAAATTAAGAAATTTAGGAATTAGGTTGGCAATTGATGACTTCGGTACAGGGCATTCGAGTTTCTTATATTTAAAAGATTTGCCTGTAGATGAGCTGAAGATTGATCGTGAATTCATTCGTAATTTATGTGAAGGTTCGAAAGAAGAAATTATTTTAGAAAGTATTATTCATCTCGCGATTCGTCTAGGTCTTGTTGTAACTGCTGAAGGTGTTGAAACTGAACAACAAGCGGTAATTCTTAAGCGTTTAGGGTGTCAGCAACTGCAAGGCTATTTATTGGGAATGCCGTTGCCTGTAGAGCGATTTGAAGCAAATTATAATATTGAACATACGATTTCTTAACTTCAGCTTAGATTTCTACCCATGTAAAAGCACAGTCATAAAAGCACCGGCATAAAAACTACTATCAAGATTAGCTCGTAGCAGGATGGAATTCTGCTACAATATCGCCAATTTTATATTTGGGTCATTTTTGACCCTTGAACTGCATATTCGCAGTAGGTATTTGCATGAGCTTTCAAAATGAATTAGCGGCACAGGTCGCTCAACGCCGCACCTTTGCGATTATTTCGCATCCCGATGCGGGTAAGACCACCATGACAGAAAAATTACTGTTATGGGGACAAGCCATTCAGGTTGCAGGGATGGTTAAAAGCCGTAAAGCCGATCGTGCTGCGACTTCTGACTGGATGGAAATGGAAAAAGAACGTGGCATTTCGATCACCACATCCGTCATGCAATTTCCATTCAAAGACAAAATGATTAACTTGCTCGATACTCCAGGGCATGAAGATTTCTCGGAAGATACTTACCGTACGCTAACAGCAGTTGACTCCGCTTTGATGGTGATTGATGGTGCGAAAGGTGTCGAAGACCGTACCATCAAACTCATGGAAGTGTGTCGTATGCGTGACACACCGATCATTTCATTCGTCAACAAAATGGACCGCGAAATTCGTGAGCCATTAGAACTGCTTGATGAAATTGAAAATGTTTTAAAAATTAAATGTGTACCGCTGACTTGGCCTTTAGGTACAGGTCGTGACTTTGCGGGCGTATACAATTTAATTGAAGAAAAATTCTACGTGTACAAAGCTGGCTTTGGTTCAACCATTACCGATATTGAAATTCGTGATGGTTATAAGTATGAAGATCTTCGTGAAAAAGTGGGTGAATTGGCGTGGGCTGCCTTTGAAGAATCATTAGAATTGGTACAAATGGCAAATGAGCCTTTGGATCGTGATGAATTCTTAGCAGGTCGTCAAACCCCTGTATTGTTTGGTACAGCTTTGGGGAACTTTGGTGTAGACCATGTGTTAGATGCATTCAGTAACTATGCACCACCACCTAAAGCACATCCAACCGAAGTACGTACAGTTGAAGCGACTGAAGAAGGTTTCACTGGTTTTGTCTTTAAAATTCAAGCGAATATGGATCCGAAACACCGTGACCGTATTGCCTTTATGCGTATTTGCTCAGGTAAATATGAAAAAGGCTTGAAAATGAAGCATGTACGTATTGATAAAGATGTACGTATTAGTGATGCTTTGACATTCTTAGCAGGCGACCGTCAGCACCTTGAAGAAGCATGGCCAGGCGACATCATTGGTTTGCATAACCACGGTACCATTCAAATTGGTGATACATTCACTTCAGGTGAAAAATTACAATTTACAGGGATTCCGCACTTTGCCCCTGAAATGTTCCGCCGTGTACGCTTAAAAGATCCATTGAAATCTAAACAACTGCAAAAAGGTTTGAAAGAGCTTTCGGAAGAAGGTGCAACTCAGGTCTTTATGCCACAAATCAACAATGATTTGATTGTTGGTGCTGTGGGGGTGCTTCAGTTTGAAGTGGTTGCTTATCGTCTTAAAGAAGAATACAAAGTGGATTGTATTTATGAACCTGTAAACATTAACACTGTGCGCTGGGTTTCTTGTGATGATGAGAAAAAATTCAACGAATTTAAGAAAAAAGCCCATGATCAATTGTCTGTCGATGGTGGTGGTCATTTAACTTATCTTGCACCGAGCCGTGTGAATTTACAGCTTATGCAAGAACGCTATCCAGATATTCAATTCCGTGCGACACGTGAACACTAAGTGATTGCAATTTTATTGGCATAACTTATTTAAAAATGTAAAAACAGCTTCCTAGTGAAGCTGTTTTTGTACCAAAATACGATGCTCTCAGTGAAAAGGATTTATAGTGCTTTTTTCAAAAAAAATAATAACAGTACTTTGTATCAGTACATTGGCTTTGGTTGCTTGTGATTCAAAACAGGAACAGGGCAAGGATGATCAAGGAATCTTACAACCGAAAGCAGAAAATGCGGATGTTTTGCCTTATTTAAATATTCAAGAAGCTCAAGCAGATTATGCTTTACCATTCTGTGAAAAGAAAAACTGTATTGAAATTGATATTCAAACCATCAAAACACAGGATACGTGGTTAAACCAATGGATTGCCAATAATCAATCGCATGTGATTCAAGCACAGATTGACTCTAAGCAAAATATGACCTTGCAACAAGCGATCAATGCATTCGTGAAAAAATCAGATGCTTGGCAAGAGGAATTTCCAAAAAATAAAGCTTTTGAGTTACATATGCAAACGCGAATGGCTTCTCAGCGTAACCAGTATGTATTGCTTCAAGTGTCTATTAATACATTACAAGCTGATGTCACTATAAAAGAGCGACAGTACTTTTTTGTGGCTGATCGAAAGCTCAAGAAAGGTTTAAGTATTTTAGATGTGATTTCACCGAATCAACAAAACCAGCTCAATACTTGGGTACAAGAAAAGTATGCTGAATGGTTGGCGAAACAAGATACAGATGTGAAAAAACATGCGCCTAAAAAACTCTATTGGGGACAAGCAGATTGGTTTTTTGATGGTGAAGGTGTGGGATTACATTATCGTGCCAATGAAATTGTAGAAGATGCAACTCAGTTGGATATTTATCTCAGTAAAGAACAAACACAGAAAATTTTAAAACCAGAAGTCTTTCAAAAAATGTTCTAAAAATGACACAAATGTGTTTGATATAGTTTGACTTTATGTAGCAAAAAAATGCCAATTAGATACAAATATTGATTGAGCATTTTAATAGAGAAGCATAGTCTAGTCTTATATGGCAACTCAGAAACAAAGTGGATAGGTCGGTTAAATGTTGAATCAAAAAAGCACAATAGCACTTTCTATATTGGTGATCACTTTAGGGTTAACGGCTTGTCATAAACCTGATTCAAAGAAAGTAGATCCATCTATAGATCAAACAGCTGCATCACAAGTTCCTGATACATCATTGCAGTTACAAGGCGATACTGAAAAGTTAAAACTAGATATGCCTGAATGTGATGGGAAAAGTTGTCCAGAATTTTCAGTGGAGCGTCTAAAAACCAATCAAGCTTTTGTCGATGAAATCATTGATCAAGCCATTCTTAAAAATTTAGATAAAATATTAGATATTGCTCAGTTGAGTAAAAATAAGAAAGTATCTGATCAGCAATCATCAACAGCGCAAACAGCAGCCAGTGAAATTCAAGAAAATAGCAATAAAACACCTGCACAGCAATTACAAGAAAAAGTACAACCTTATGCCAATTCTTTTTTAGAGTTAGATAAAGAATTGAAAACACTAGGAGCAAGTAGCCAGATTAATGTGATGGTCAGCCCTAAAATATTAAATGCAGAAAAACCTTTAGCCACAGTAGTTCTCAATACCAGTAGCTATTTAGGCGGTGCGCATGGTTCGTCTGTGCAACGTTATTATAACTTTGATTTAGTGACCAAAAAACAAGTTACATTGACACAAATTATTGAAAATAATCAAAAAGCTAAATTGGAACAGTTGGCGTATCAAGCATTTAAAACTTGGGTCGCTGATTCTAAACTCGCAGATAATATTGCAGAGTATGAGCAAGTGTGGAAATTTAAACTGTCTGATAATTTCTATTTAGGCAAACAGGGGCTGATTTTACAATATGGTGAATATGAGATAGGACCTTATGTGGTTGGTTTACCGCGTTTGACGATTCCGTATGATCAGTTAAAAGGTGTCTTGAAAACTCAATATTTTCCAGCCGAAATGCAAGTAGATCAGCCAAGTGCATCTGCTCCAGTTGCACATAATTAAACGAAATTATAATGACCTTGTCTTTGTTTGATACGCATACTCATTTTGATGTCTCTGATTTTGATCAAGACAGGGAGTTGCTTGCGTATCAAGCCAAAGCAGTCGGTGTTGAGCATTTGGTGTTAATTGGCTTCCTACAAGAACGCTTTCAAGATTTAGTTCAGACTCATCATTTTCTGAATCAACTCAACAATGCACCACGAAGCCATCTTGCACCTGGTCTACATCCTTTTTATATTGAACAACATGATCAGAGTCATTTAGATGATTTAGAGCATATTTTAAAAACAGAACGATGCTGTGCAGTCGGTGAAATTGGATTAGATACTTTTTTAACACAACACAAACAAGCCGAGTTATTTCAAAAACAGCAAGATTTTTTTTCGGCTCAAATTGAGTTAGCACAGCAGTTTAACCTTCCCATTCTTTTACATATTCGAAAGTCACATGCAGATGTATTAGCCATGCTTAAAAAGCAACAATTTAAAAATGGTGGTATTGCACATGCCTTTAGTGGGGGGATCGAAGAAGCGAAAGCGTTTATTAAACTCGGTTTTAAAATAGGAGTGACAGGACAAATTACCAACCCCAATGCAAAAAAGTTAATTAGTGTGGTAAAGGCTGTTGGGGTAGAGCATTTGGTTTTGGAAACGGATTGTCCTGATATGACACCGCTGTGTTGTCAGACTTCACATGAACATCGAACTCGTAATACCCCAGTAAATCTGCCTTATGTATTACAAGGTTTGGCAACATGTTTACAGCTTGATGAACAACAATTGGCAGATCAACTCTGGAAAAATACACTGGATGTGTTGAATGAGTCATTATTGAGAGAGTAATTTTTGTATATTCGGGCTTAAAATGACCAGATAGGAAATGAATCGTGTCAAAATCTTATTTTTTATTGAAAAGTCACATAAATTGGCATAATTTATATCAAATCATCTATTTTATTTGATCAATATGATTTTCAATGAGCAAATCCATGTTTGTTGAATGAGAGCAAAGTTAATGAGTTCTCCAAGCCCTGCATTATTGTGGGGCTTTTTTTATGCTGTTATGAGGATTCAAGTGCTGAATATAATTTAACCCAAGCGTAAACTCTAAAAGCAATAAAATATTTTAGCTTTTAAAGCATGGAGATCAGCTTTGTGGATTCAATTTACATTTTTAGTGTCTATTTTTGATAAAATAGTTTTGATTTTTAGAATTTAGATTTAAACCATGACTGAACTTCTCCACGATGATGAATATGACCGCCGTTTTGCAGGTGTAGCCAAAATTTATGGTGAAGAAGAATTTCAGCATTATGAAAAAAGTCATGTGATGGTGATTGGGATTGGCGGTGTGGGTTCGTGGGCTGTTGAAGCGCTGGCTCGTACAGGTATTGGCGAGTTAACTTTGGTGGATATGGATTCGATCGCAGCATCGAATATCAACCGTCAATTGCCCGCAATGACATCCACGTTGGGACAAGAAAAAATTGAAGTGATGGCGGAGCGTTGCCGTTCAGTCAATCCTAGAATTAAAATCAATTTAGTTGATGATTATCTCAGTGCTGAAAATATCAAAGAAATTTTGGCAGAAAAACCAGATATTATTTTAGATTGCATTGATGATGTAAAAGCCAAATTGGCGTTAATGTTACATTGTCGTTTTAATAAAATTCCTTTGATTGTATCAGGTGGTGCAGGTGGGAAATTAGATCCGCTTAAAATCCGCGTGGCTGATTTATCTAAAACTGAACAAGATCCGATGCTGGCAAAATTGCGTACCCAATTACGTGGTATGGGAATTTGTAAAAAGCCGAAAGACAAGTTTGGCATTACATGTGTCTATTCGATTGATAATCCATTCTCTAGTGCAGATGTATGTGCCAGTGCGGGCTTGCGTTGTGGTGGTTATGGTTCTGCTGTAGTTGTAACATCAAGTTTTGCGATGGTTGCTGTAGCGGAAGTGTTGAAAAAGCTGGATAAGATGAAACTGAGAGAATAAATGAAAAAATTAAATATTAAACAAAATATAAATCCTAGAATCAGTCAAGAAGCACATGAATTAAACCAATATGCTTGGATAAATGATGTTAGTAGTTGGAAAGAGTTAATAGATATTTATCAAAGCTTAAAACAACAAGTAGCACCCAAAAAAGTTCTTTTACTTTTAGAAGATATCGGACAATGTAACTATACGTCCATGCATGCTTCTATGGGGGATGAACTATATTTTGATGAATCAAAATATCTAGGTGATGCAAATGGTCAGGAGGAGGAAATTTTTTCTGAAAACTTACAACCTTTAGCGATTAAATATTATCTTGGACAATTGGCTAAAAAGCACAATCAAATTGAATTAAAAAGGTTGGCAGATAAAATCGAATATTCACAAGAAGATTTTGATTTACTCATTCAGATACATGAACACCCCGAAATTATTTTCGACTCAGCAATCGAAATTAAGTTGGTGAATGTAGAACAAGAGTCTGAAAAATTTGTTGCTCAATTGAATGGTTATTTTTCTTGTGATTTAAATCCGATGGAAAGTTTTTCATTGATACAATACTTAGAGAAAAACTTTGCTTTGGAATATATTGGATTAGGTGCAAGCCTATTCTTTTTTGTGAAAAATGAAGCCTTTGAAATTAATAAATTGAATGAACTTTTAAATGATTTATCTAAAATTTATAAATTAAACAAAGATATTTTTACCTTTTTGAAAAGTCATTTACTGGACAAAAATTATCTTATTTTACCTTATGTTGAATCCTTAGACGTCTTTGAAGGATGTTTTAACTAAAAATAAAAATGGCTAATTATGAAATGAATTAGCCATTTTTATTTTGAAATTACTGAGCAATCGCTTGTTCTTTAATATAATCCTCAGTCCGTTTCATTGCATCTTTAATATTTACAATGGCATTTTCAACATCAGCAAAAGTTTTGGCATTGCCACCGCTTAAAGCCTGACGCCATTTGCGCGCACCTGGAAGGTTTTGGAATAGACCCAAAATATGACGGGTAATAATTGAAAGTGGCGCGCCTTCTTCCATACGTTTAGCAATGTATGGCAGCATTTGATCAATAATATCAAAACGATCAGGTAAGTCTAAATTCCACAACTGACCTAATTCAGCCAAAAGGTATGGATTATGATAAGCCTCACGACCAATCATCACACCATCAACATGCTTTAAATGTTCCTGCGTTTCAGCAAAGGTTTTAATACCGCCATTGATCTCAATCAATAAATTCGGACGTTCTTGCTTTAAACGATATACATCTTCATAACGCAAAGGGGGTACATCGCGGTTTTCTTTTGGCGAAAGACCTTGGAGCAATGCAATACGAGCATGCACGATAAAATTATCACAACCTGTTTTTGCCACAGTATCAACGAAGTGCAACATTTCTTCATAGGACTGCATATCATCAATACCGATACGATGTTTGACCGTAACAGGAATATCAACAGCATTGCGCATTTCAGCAATACATTCAGCCACCAAATCAGGTTCAGCCATTAAACATGCACCAATTTTATTATTCTGTACACGATCACTTGGGCAGCCCACATTTAAATTGACTTCATCATAGCCCCAGTCTTGCGCCATCTTAGTACAGGTTGCAAGATCTTTAGGATTTGAGCCACCTAACTGTAGAACGATTGGATGTTCTTCATTGTTATAGTCTAAGTGACGATTTGCACCACCGTAGATGATTGCACCTGTAGTCACCATTTCGGTATACAGAATGACATTAGGATTGAACAAACGTGCAAAGAATCGGTAATCTTTGGTTGTCCAATCCATCATTGGGGCAACACTGATGCGAGGCTTAGACTTAATTTCAGTGTTATCTAGAGTCGTCATAAAATTAAACCTTTAATCAAAGCCTTAAAACAGTTTTAAACGAAGAGAGGGAGAAAAAATAGGAGAAACTTCCCATGTAATCTATGCAAATATCAGCATTGATTTGAACAGGATTACATTATATAAATGCAGTATTCATCGAGGTTTGCAATAGTAGCATAAAACTGAAAATCATTACATTTTGATCATTTATTGATATTTAAAATATAAGACAATATCTTAAATATTGAGTATTTAAGATATTGTGAAATAATAAATTAAAACAATAGATTAGTAACTTACCACAGCTGTAACTGTATCCGAATATGAGCCACTTGGAACATTAGTGTCTTGTTTAGCGACTTTCCCCCAAACTGGGATGTTTTGATTTGCTCCGATGCCTGTGTTGGTATAACTCTGGTTTGAATCAAAGCCCCAAACAATGCTTTGATTGGCATCTTGATAAAGAGTGTAAGGAATAACAGCACCAGATGTTGTTTGATTCAACATTTTACGATCACTTTTCAGTGCGATTGTATAAGGTGTTCCTTGCGTACAAGTAATATTTAAATTTCCTTGTGCTGAAAGACTGTCCGCAGATCGATTGACTGTACCAAAATCGAGATTGGAAGCCCCTTGAGAAGAGATATTACAAGATTCTTTGATATGAACTTGTACTCTAAATTGTACTGAATTTTGGTTCCCCGCATAGATATATGCTGAAGCCCCGATCCCCGCGAGAGTGACAAATAAAAAAATAGGTAGTTTCATAAGATTTTATGTTTAAATTTCCAAAGTCATACGATGGGTTGAGCAAAGTAAGGCTTATTTATGTTTAGCCATGCTCTAAATATAAGATATTTAAAGCGAAGGCTTGATTCAATTTTATGGTAGATTCCTATGATTATCAATCAACACGAAATCATAAAAATTAGTTGATCTGAAACATGATTATTCCACCTAATAGGTCAGGGTGACTGTAACAGTATCAAGATAATCACCAGCAGGTACAGTTTTGTTTTGAATTGGAATTTTGCCGTAGATTTTGATCTGTTGAGTACCATTATTCCCAACATCTTGAGCAATACTTTTGGCATCCCAAATCTGACTTAAACTGGCATCTTTATACAGTGCATAAGCAATATAATTGGTTCCTTTACGCATTCTTTTATTTGTCCCATCAAAGTTTAAACCATTGTCTAAACTGACTTTCCACGTTGTATTGATAGGACAAGATAAAGAAATTGTGGTTGAGCTGGTTTTTTCTTGCAATAAATTGTCTGTTTGCCCAAAGTTTAAATCTGGAACTGATTGCAAATAACAACTATTTTCATAGTTTGCTGTAACCAATAAGTTATTGGTCGCTGTTTTATTTTGAGCAATAACATCTTGTGCAGATAGAACTTTATCTTCACTAGAGTTAGATAACAGCTTGAGTGGCATATTAAAGCTAGTATAACGTGTTGCTAGAACATTTTGCCCTGGATAAATAGAGCCATATAGCATAATGAATGTGTCTTTCTGATTTTCAGATGGACTCAAAGTCTGATTCACACAACGTAGAGAAGATGGGTTCGCTGTGGTGTCGATACGTTGCGTAAGTGCAGGATCATAAAACAAGTCATAGCTGAGATAAGAACTTGCGTTACCTGGACCAGTATTTGAGGAAATACGTCTACGGTTATTGGCTAAAGAAGGGTCTCCTTCTGGAATATACAAGCACATGGTCAGATTCACAGTTTTTGTATGACCATAGTGATTACATGTCACTTTGACTGAGGTGTTACTTCTACCTCCCGCAGTTGAAACTGTACCGAAATTAAGATCAGGTTGTGAAATCCAGCAAGAGGCTTTGTTATTTTCTGCAAGTGATTCCGTACTTAAAAACGATGCAGAAATCACCACGCATAGGTATAAGCAGAGGGATACCAAGCTATAAGGTAGAAACTTAGAAGAAATACATGTCTTTATTTTTACAAACATTTCAAACTTCCTAAATCAATAAATCCTGAGATTTGTGTCAAGGTGGGTAATCTAACTTGGCAAATTTTTTGCTGATGTTCGATATAAATCGTTGCAGATTTAGGATTTTCTAAATAAACCATACCATCTCTTGCAACAATCGTTGTTTCAATATCATCGTCAGTCGGTAAGCGATCTTGATTCCAAACACGACTTCCTAGGCTGAGAACTTTTTGCTCTTCATCCACAGCATTGAACTGTATTGACTGCATTTTATACACAGGAAATTCAACAAATACACCGCTTTGACTATAAGGTACGGTATCTATCCGTGTTGTTTCAATTTTATAATCGATCGGAAGCGCAAGTGTATCAATAGATAAATTATTGTGTTGATATGCATTCAGGTCATTAATGAGCAATACTCCTTTTTTATTGGTTTTGCCCATTTGTCTATTTTCAAGTTGTACGGGAATATTGGGTACGCCTTGTGTAGAAACAATCGCAAATGAACCAAAAGATTGACGTTTAGCAAATAAATTATTTTGCATAAATAATAAGCTACCACATCCTGATAGCATTGAACTCGTATAGTTCTGCTGATTCATTTGATCATGTTGCAAACCAAATTCCCATTCACCAAAACGGTTATTTCTTTGCACTGTACCTTGAACCGTATAATCATTTGAATCTTTAATATTGGTATAGGCTTGCCAACCCCAATCAGCTTGGTTTTGCGAGGCGGTACGACGTGCACTGGCAGAATATTGTTGACCATTCTCATTGTTCTGAGCATTGACAGTTGCTTGAGTTTGGCGATCAAAAGGAATATTGAGAGATAAGTAAAACGTGTTATTTTTATTGTTTAAGTCACGGGTCATACTCATGCTTAAGTATTTTTTAGAGGGGAAAATATAAGACCAGTTCAACATCAAAAACTTATTTTCAAATTGATTATAGTCTTGTTGTGCATAACTGGCACCAAATTGTCCATATTCAGTGTTTAACCCTAAAAAGGCACGATTGGACTCACGGGTATGGTTATAGCCTAGCGTGCTGGCAATATCATTATAATTTTCAGAAACTTGTTGATGGTCCAATGAAATATTGAAAAGATTATTACTCCACTGATAGCCTAAACTGTACAAATAACCGTTTTCTTGATTGAGATGACTATAGCTATAAGCGCCATTTAACAAGCCCCATGTTTGAGGTAAGCGATGAACAAAGCCGATGCCAGTCAATTGTAAATCTTGGGAAAACTCAGCATGGCTTTCAAGCGTTGTGTCTTGAGTGAGACCATAGCGATATGAACCATTAAAGAGTGGTTGATCATCATAGCTCCATGATTTAACTGCATAATCAAGTTTACTCATCCCCAGATTAATTTCCCAATCTGAAAATCCTTTTTGCAGCAGGTTACTTGTTCCAAACAGTGAAAAATTAACGACACGCTGTAAGCCATTGAGATCGGTAATGACCAATTGCGCTGTTCCTGCACCTGAAATGGTGGGAATGGTTTGAATATCAAAATTTCCAGGCAGAACCTGTGTGGTACTTTGCTGTATGCCATTGATTAATAAATCAACAGATGAGGGAAGCAACACTGAGCCTTTGAAGGACTCTAAAGGTGAGGTGCTTTGATAGGGTTGTAATCTATAATTTTTTGCAATTTTTAAGCCTGAAATACGGGTCGAACGACTCCAGTTCAATGCTTTTGACTGACTGTCACCAACGATGAGCGAGATGGCTTTATTCTGAAAATCTTTTTGCCAATAGGTATCTAAGATTCTACTATTAAATGCAGAGCCAGCATGCTCATGATCTGTATAAACATGGTTGGCAGAAATACTAAAAACACCGCCACTTTCACCGCCGAAAAAACGTAATTCATTCCATAAACTTTGGGTGAGTTGATCTTGATTGTACTGGCTGTGAACATCGTAATTCATTAGGATGCCAGGGCGTATCTGCTGCTTATTAACGATAGCGGGTTCAACCGATTGTAGGCGTGTTACTTGTGCACTTTTTGTCAATAATTGCGCTGTTGCTGTTAAATGAATGCTTTGTGAGGCAGCATCATATTGATAACTTAAACCTTTAATTTGCGTTAATGCAATAAAATCAGACTCATTATTTTGATCAGGTAGATCAACATTAAGCGCCAAGTCTTTTAAAGTCGCTTTACTGATCAAAAGTTCATTATTACGTTGTGTAAAATGCCCCAAGATCGTTTTAGGGGATTGGTTTAAAATGGTATCTAGATATAGCTCTTGTTCAAAATCAGCTGTATTGATAGCCGTTTGAAGCATATCTGAATTTGCAAAAACAACAGGGCTGTAGCTGATTGCAAGACAATAGCCTAGAGTTTTAAAAAGGGAGTTATAGACAGCGCTTGTCTTTTTCATACAAATAACTATTTGATGATTAAGATTTGAGTTTGCGCATCCGTATTAATTCTTGCTTCAAATTTTCCGTTTGGAAGCATATTTTTTTGGGCAGGAATATCCCAAGTCATGGTTTTATGTGCTAAAGCATATCCAAGTAAACCATTGACCAACGGTATTTTTTCACCATTTGGATTGATATAACTGAGTTGGCTGAGACGGATATGACTATTGGCATTATTTTCCGCAGTCAGTTTGTGGTTGTTATAACTAAATTGGATTTGAGTTAAAGGTGTGATGTTATTTTTTGCACTAATATCTTGCTTAGATTCAAAGAAGACAGGAACTGAGTATTGTAAAAGCAACTGTAGACCGGCTTGATCTTCAGTTTTTTTCGCACTCGGTAACTCGTCGATAATCAAACGATAGCTCTGCTCTTGGCGAGGATCAAGTTGGGACGTTTTGATCACACGAATCAGTTGTCGTCCACCTGCTGGAATTTCAGTGACTGCGGGACTTGCAACAACTTGGCGTGTTGGATTCAGCACATCTTTATTGTCATCTTGTGCCCATTCGAGCACACGAGTTTGCGCTCGAATAGCTTGCTCACTGGTATTGGTTAACCAAATTTCTTTAGCTGTTTCAGCCTGTTGAAACTTCAAAGAAATAGGAGATACTTGCAGGCTCGCAGCAGAAACAGCAACTGAATAGAGCACCAATATATGGCTCAAAATCACAGTAAAAAATTTATTTAACATAAATTGATACCCTATTCATGATTAAACAATCAGTAATTAGTAAGTGACAGTTGCTGTAACTCTGTCTTGATAATTACCGGCTTTTACATTAGTGCTACTAGTTAATTTAGCATATACATCTAATTGTTGAGCTGTACCATCACCTACTTTAGAGTTTAAGTTTTGGCTATCCCAAGCTTGATCATAAGCTGAGTTTTGGAACAGGTTATAAGCAATCGTACTGTTTGCATCAGCGGTATTTGTCATTTTACCTGTGCCAGCTAAAGCAACTTTATATGGTGTGCCTACTGTACATAATACGCTTAGATTGCCTTGAGCAGTTTTAGCTTCATTCGTTGAACGGTCAATATCTGCAAAGTTTACGTCATTAGTGCTTTTAATTTCACATGATTCTTTGACTTTAATCATGACATTAAATTGACCAGTAGCAGGTGAAGCAGCATAAGACGAGAGAGAAGTGAAAGCAGAAGCCATCATGAAAGTAGATAAAATAACATTACGCATAATAATACCCCTGCGTGAATAGATACTATAGATTAGGTTGGCGATTATAGACTTTTTTTTAATCATGTAAATAAATGGTTCTTATATTTATAAAGAGATTTGTAATTTTAAAATAATATACAGAGGTATTTTAAAGTGGTGAGTTGTTTAAGTGCTTAATTTGATGAAAATAACTTTTTATTTATCATGATTTGATATTTTAATTGAAAATTATTATGGTGAATTAAGTTTTTTTTGATTAAGACTCAGTGAAAATTTTTGTCCATAATGGCAAAAAAGTGTCATATTATTACGGTTATTACCTAATTAAGCTATAGTTGTTCAACACTTATGAGGGATTAATGATAAGTATTAATATTTGTATTTCATGTTGGAAAAATGCTGGGATAACTTGAACTATAGTCTTATTGTTTAACTTAAATAAGTAGAATAAATATTCTAAAAAATGATATTTTTGTGATTATTTTATGTAACAGGATTATTTTACTTAAGTTTTAATTTATATGTTTTTATATTTAGGTTTGTAGGTTGTTAATATGTTTTTTTATAATTATTGCGCTTATTAAGTCGGTTATAATGGTGTGAAAATTAATTTTATGGAATAAGCTTAATAAATATAATGATTTGCTTTGACCATTTTGCTTTGTATAAGTTTAAAGAAAAACAATATCCATCAAAATGATTCGGTGTTTTCCAAAGCGTTACGTTTTATCTCGACGTTGATTCAGAAATGGAAACTGGCTACAGGGGGCTGAATAGTGTGTTAAAGGTGTGATAAAGAGCATATTTAAATTGCTTGAGAAATACGCATTTATTCAATAAGATAAATTTTTAAAAACAATATGTTGGGGGATGGCGTGCTTGTTTTAGAAGAAGTATATAAAAGTAAAAAGATCGAAAATTCAGAACAGTTTAATTTACGGATTCATCGTGGTTTGAGTTGGTTAAAAAAAGCGATTCAACTGGATGATGATCTGGATTTACAATTCATAAGTTTATGGGTCGGATTTAATGCTGTTTACGCACAAGATATGGCTTTTACTCAAGATCGACAGTCATTTAGACAATTTTTACATAAAGTCTGCCAGTTGGATCAAGGGCAGAAAATATATAATCTCATTTGGGAGAAATTTAGTTCATCGATCCGATTGTTAATCGAAAATCCGTATGTTTTTCAATCATTTTGGGATTTTCAAAACCAAAAAATCAGTCAGAAAGCTTGGAAAGAAGATTTTGATATAGAAAAAAAACGCGTGCATCAAGCCTTACAGAGTAAAGACACTGTGGACTTACTTTTCGTTATCTTTAATCGGTTGTACACGCTCAGAAACCAACTGATGCATGGTGGAGCAACCTATAAAAGCTCACTCAATCGAAAGCAATTACAAGATGCTTGTCATATTTTAGTGGCATTGTTGCCTGCTTTTATTCACATTCTTTTAGAACACTCGAAAGACTTAGATTTAGGGAAACCATTTTATCCTGTGGTACAAGTCTCTTGAGTGTTGATAAAAATGCTTTAATTTAAGTGATGCCTTGTAGTTGGTTAAATAGTTTGAATGTGATTGCTAGATTTGACATAGAGATGGTCTAGCAGTGCAAACAAAGCGGCACCGCATACTAACAGCAATCCAACAATTGAGGTCATACTCCAACCACCGTGGTGCCATGCATAAACACCTAAAGCTGAACCACATGCGCCCCCTGTAAAGTATGCTGTCATGTAAATTGAATTAATCCGTGATTTGGCATCTGGGCGTAAACGGAAAATGATGTTCTGATTACTGCTATGAATGGTGGCAAGTCCTAAATTAATCAGCCCATAACCTAATATATAACTGATGAGATATGTCCCACCGAGGTATAGTAATCCCCAACTCAGTAACATGATTGAAACACCAATCCAAGTCAGAATCGCTGTATGCCCGCGATCTGCAATTTTACCGATTTGAGCTGTAGATAAAGCACCAAATACACCAATAAGGGTCACGACACCGACCAGAACATCAGGTAATTTAAATGGTTCTGAAGTGAGTAGAACCGCAATAGTTGAAAATAGAATACTCATTGCGGCAAATGCAAAACCACCGATTACAGCACGATAAACAAGGCGACGTTCTTCCTTGAGTAAAACCGCCATGGATTGAAAAATTTTGCCATAACTCATTTTAAAAGTAGGTACATGTGGTAAACGACTTTTGAGTAAAAATGCGAGGAGTAGCATCAATCCTGCACTGACAAAGTAAATAAGTTTCCAGTTAAATAAGTTAGAGAGTAATCCAGCAAGACTGGTTGAAAGTAGTAAGCCAACCAATAGCCCACTCATTAAAAAGCCGACCACTTCCCCAGTTTTTTCAGGTTTTACTGCCATAGTCGCCAGTGGAATAAGCACTTGTGCTGCAACTGAGAATAACCCTGTAATAATCGTTCCGATCCATAACATTGGTAAATTTACCGCAAAAGCACAAAGCAATAAGCCAATCGCAGTGCAGAACATCAGCCAAGGAATGAATTTGATTTTATTGACAATATCACCCATCGGAACAATAAATAATAAACCGACTGCATAGGAAACTTGGGCAAATGTCACAGTGAGAGCCACTTGAGACTCAGGCATATTGAAGTATTGTTGAATGGAGTGAATCAAGGGTTGGCAGTAATAGTTCGCTCCTGCACATAAACCGCAGGCAATCGCCATTAGCCAAAGTAAAGCTTTGTTTTGGCTAATATCGAGTTGGGCATTCATAAAAACTTCCTAGATTGCAGTATGGTTTGGGGGATTAAAGACAATAAGCAGTTGCTTCAATTTCGATCTGCATACTTTGTAAAGCAAGACACGGTACAGGAATAAGCGTGCAAGCAGGAAAGGCTTGATCTTTCCATAACTTTTGCATTTCTTGGATTAAAAATTGATGCTTTTTGGGGCTATGATCAACCACCAATATTCTTAAAACAGCAATATCGAATAATGATGCACCTACAGCATCGAGTGCATGTTGCACATTGAGAAAAGCCTGATGTACTTGCTGCGCAAAATCATTTGCCAGTTGACCGTGTTGGTTTTCACCACCTTGACCAGAAATATGCAAGATTCGTAGATAATGGCGTATTTCAGCCACATGACTATACGCAAATGCAGATGGATTATAAAGTGTATTTGGATTAACCATTTTGAAAGGTTTGATACCTGAAGGCTGGTTTGGTAATGATGATTGCGTTGTATTCACACGGATACTCTTTTGACGAATTTAATATTTTGCTAGTATCAAAGCTCAGGTTAACTTGAGGTCAAGTGAAAATTGAAAAAATCTGACATTGAAAATGAAATTCTCTCAACAGGCTCCATGCCAGTACAGACAGTAGTGCAAAAGGATGTGATGGGTTTTGAGCATTCATCTGAAGAACAGCAAGTAGGACAATGGTTAACCATTGGAGAATTGGCTCAACGCAGTGCAGTTAGTGTTTCGGCAATCAGATTTTATGAAGAAAAAGATTTGATTTGGAGTACGCGTACGCAGGGGAATCAGCGACGCTACCCACGGGCGATGTTGAGGCGCGTTGCGATTGTTAAAATTGCACAGCAGGTCGGGATTAGCTTACAACAAGTTCATGATGCATTTGCTGTATTGCCAAGGCATAAAGTTGCGAGTAAGTCGGATTGGCAAGCTATGTCACAGCATTGGCAAATGCAACTTGATCAACAAATTATGAATTTACTCAAACTGCGACAACAGTTAGATCAATGTATTGGTTGCGGGTGTTTATCCCTAGATCAATGTCCACTGCGAAATCCTGATGATCAATTAGGAAAGGAATCCGCAGGTGCTCATTTTCAAGAGGTGTTGATGAACTTATTAAAAGCACCTGATTAGTAGCTAGTCTAGTAGATGACCAATTGGGAATCGATGATTTTCCCTTTTTTCCCAATCCAAAAAGGACGATTCACTGCGCCGTGACCGAACCAATTACATTGAAATAGCGGAATTTTCAACGGATCAAGATGTTCTTTGACAATTTCAGCAATGGTCTGAGGCACATTTTTTTGTGGGCATTGATAAAAGTCCCCCAAAACTAATGCTTTTAAATTTGATGTATCAATACTTTGTAAAAGTTGAACCAAAGAACGCTCAATACGGTAGTAAGGTTCACCGACATCTTCAAGTAATAATACACTTGGTTGCTGAAGTTGAACGTGACTTGCTGTGCCTTGTAAGGTACATAACACAGTCAGATTACCACCTAAAATATGGATATCTTCTAATGCCAAATCTTGAGTTGATTCATTGAGTGCGGAAAGGGGGTAGTGGCTAGGCTTGGTCTGATCAGCATTGAGCAGACTAATGGTTTTCATTGCATCATAAGAAATTGGACTCGCATCCAAATTCTTTACAGCAATTTCTTGGAAAACAGGTGCATGTAAAGATTGTCCGCCATGCATAGCGACATAATTGAGTAAAGCTGTAGTGTCAGAATAACCAATGATCGGTTTATTCAACATCCATTCATCCAAAAATGGCAATAACATTGCAGCACCAGTCCCTCCACGACCACACCAAATAGCATCTACATCTGGGTCAAGTGCCGCTTGCTTTAAATCAGCAAGTCGTTGCTCAACAGTTCCTGCCAAATAACGATATTGAGAAAATACATGTTCACCTAAACTCACTGTGTGACCTAAGCGTTCTAAATGTGTTTGCGCCAATTGGATATTTTCAACATCTACGCAAGCGCTTGGTGACACAATTCTAAAATGCATAATTTTCTCAAATTCCCCATATACTTTGCTACGAACTTAACGATTTATATAGAAAGCGCAAGAGTTGTATATAAAATTAATGCGCAAGTTTCTTTTTGGCTAATGTAATCATCATGACACCCATGATATTCAATAAGCAACCAAACCATTGTATCGCATTCATATGCTCGCCGAGTAACGCGACGGCTAAAATAATGGTGAGAATTGGACCAATAGAACCAATCATGGCAGATTGCGCAGCACCTAAACGTGAAATACTTTGTGCAACCAAAATGGTTGGCAGTACAGTGACTAATAGACCTAGAGCGATGCCATACCAGATGACTTCTAAAGGAAGTTGGCTGAGTAGCTGAATAGGTTGTGGTGTGGCAATCACAAAATGCGTCAATGTACCCAAACAGGCAATACTTAGTGCTAAACCCGTATAATTCCAAGAACCGAATTTTTGAATTAGCCGAGGTGTCATGAGCAGATAACAAGCAAAACTCACTGCACTTGCAAAGACCAGACTGACTCCAAGCCAAAAATTACCCTCATGTGGCACTGTGCTTTGCTCTTGCAGCATCACGATTACTGTACCGCCATAACTCAGCGCAATCGCAAGTATGGTTTTAAAATTCAGCTTTTGCTTATAAATAAAGCTCGTTGCGATCACGGTGAGTGTTGGATAAAGAAATAAGATAATTCGTTCCAGTGATGCACTGATATACATCAAACCTGCAAAATCTAACCAACTTGAAAAATAATAACCAATTAGCCCAGCAGCGATGAGCAGAAGCCAATCTTTATTTGAAATATCCTTATTGTGGTGGCGATTGAACCAGCAGAGCAATAGAAAGAATGGCAATGCACTTGCCATACGGAGCGCCATCAGCACCGTGCCATCGACCAAAGGCGAAAGGGCATAGGCTTGTTTAATAAAAATAGCCTTAGTGCTAAATAAGAACGCGGCACTGAGTGCAAACAGTGATCCGAGTTGGGTACTCGATAAGGAGAGTTTCATAAAATTGACTGCATTGATCATGCCGAGATTAGGCATGTATGTTGGTATAAACAGTATAGATGCAGCTTTGGTAAAGTTAAAATGCAAAAAAGCTATGAAATCGTGCAATAAAAGTGATCATTCAATACATTAATTGGTTGAATTTTAACTTATTGGCAAATGAATAAAGATGGTTGAAAATAAAACTGTCTATAAATCAGGCAGAAACTGCCTCGTTAAGAGGATGGAAGTATCCATGAATTTACTATATGCACACTATTGGTGCATTATTAGGCAGCATAGAGAAATTTACTAGACTATTATTAATTGACAAAATGGCGAATGGAATAATTTTAAAATAATTTGTAAGCACTTTAGACATAAGTCTGGGTAAATTTAAAAAAATGTTACAAGTACTTTTTTTTATTAATGAAATTAAAAAAAGGAATAAAAAACGACTTACATTTATGACAGGAAAAATGGTCTAAATAGCCAATTCAAGCTTAAAAAAAACTGTTATAAATTGTCAGAAATGTCAATTTCGTAATAAAACTTGATGCTAAATCTATTGTTTTATGTGGGATTTAAACAGCGATGGCATTATCTATGAAATGCATCATCCTGCCATAAATGCCAATTAGAATAGTGGAAATAAGTAATAACACTCGGAACATTGGGTGAAAAAATCAACAACTTACAAGATTGGGAAATAAATTAACCGAGTGAAGGTGAAAATTGCACTGAATAAAAATACGAAAAATCGAATGTTGGGTATATCGTACAATTATATTTATGAATCATCAGTTCAAAATATGGTCATTTATTAAATAAATATTGGGTAGTATTTTATAAAAGTTCAATTAGAATCCAAAAATTCATAACAACGCATCTGGGGAAGCATCGTCGATCCACGATGTTGACTTTAAGAAAAATTAGCTTGAGGAACGCTCATGCAGATTGGAATTCCAAAGGAAACTGTCGGCGGTGAAAACCGCGTAGCTGCAACGCCAGAGACAGTTAAAAAGTTGATTAGCGCTGGTCACAGTATCGTCATCGAACGTGGCGCTGGTAAAAAAGCGGCTTATATTGACAGTGCTTACGAACAAGTAGGTGCAAAAATTACGGATGATGCCTATACGGGTAGTCAAATTATTTTGAAAGTTCGTGCCCCTGAGGGTGACGAGATTCAAAAGCTGACAGCAGGTACAACTGTTGTGGCAATGTTTGACCCATACCGCAATCCAAATCTTGACCAATTTGCATCACAACAAGTGTCTGCATTTGCGTTAGAGCTTTTGCCACGTACACTTTCTCGTGCGCAAAATATGGACGTATTGTCTTCTCAAGCGAACCTTGCAGGTTATAAATCTGTACTTCTCGCTGCAGCAGAATACCAACGTATGTTCCCAATGCTAATGACGGCTGCAGGTACAGTGAAGCCAGCACGTATTGTGATCATGGGTGTGGGGGTAGCAGGTCTTCAAGCGATTGCGACTGCAAAACGTCTAGGTGCTGTTGTTGAAGCAACGGATTTACGTCCAACTGCACGTGACCAAGTAGAATCACTTGGCGGTAAGTGGTTAGACGTCCCAATGTCTGATGAAGAAAAACAAAAAGCAGCGGATGCCGCAAAAAATGGTTATGGCTGGATGCCGGGTGAAGAATATATCCGTGATCAAGCGATTATCGTAGATAAAGCTGTTTCAAATGCTGACATCGTGATTACGACAGCACTGTTACCAGGTCGTGACGCACCTCGCTTAATCAAAGCTGAAACTGTTGCCAAAATGAAACCAGGTTCAATCATCCTCGATATGGCGGTTGAAACAGGTGGTAATGTTGAAGGTTCTAAGAATGGTGAAAACGTTGTCACTGATAATGGTGTAACGATTCTTGGTATTCCAAATATTCCTTCTACAGTATCGACTGAAGCATCGGCACTGTATGCACGTAACGTTTTCAATTTCGTAGAAACATTGTTTGATAAAGAGAAAAACTTTGCCATCAACCAAGAAGACGAAATTCAAAAAGCACTTCTAGTAACTCATGGCGGCCAGATGCTGCTGAAACGTGGTTAAGGAGATTAATCATGGTTGAAACTATTACTATTTTCGTCTTAGCCATCTTTGTTGGTTACTACGTGGTTTGGGGTGTAACACCTGCATTACATACGCCATTAATGGCAGTAACAAATGCATTGTCATCGATCATTATTGTCGGTGCGATGATTCAAACTGTCGGTATTCCTGGTGTTGTGGATGCCAATGTACAGTTCCAAGATATCAATGTTGTAAGTGTACTTGGTGCAGTTGCAGTATTCTTGGCAAGTATCAATATTTTTGGTGGTTTCGCAGTAACAGCGCGTATGCTTGAAATGTTTAAGCCAAAGCAAAAGAAAAAAGAGGGCTAATCCATGGAATTCATTAAAGAATATGCGGATTGGTTCTACCTAGTAGGCGCAGTCCTTTTTATCTTAACATTGCGTGGTCTTTCTGGTCCAAAAACTGCAATTCAAGGTAACCGCTACGGTATGATCGCAATGGCGATCGCTGTGATCACGACATTTTTCGTTGCAGATCATCCTGTGATTTGGATGATTGGCGGGGCAATGGTGCTTGGTGCAGTTGTTGGTATTGCACGTGCGCGAACTGTTCCAATGACTCAAATGCCTGAAACTGTTGCATTAATGCACTCATTGGTGGGTTTGGCTGCGGTTTTGATTGCGATTGCTGCGATTCTGCATAACAACCAATTAACAGCTCTATTTGCTGACAATGAATCAGCTTTGACAGCTGCTGGTGTTCAGCATGCACACATGAGCAAAGTTCACTTATTTGAATTGTTCGTGGGTTGTTTTGTTGGTGCGATCACGTTTACAGCATCCGTATTTGCTTATGGTAAATTGGCTGCGAAAAAATGGGCTAAAACGATTTCTGGTGCATGGGTTAAACCTGTACAAGCGATCATCTTCATTGCAATGTTGGCTTGTGGTATTACATTCTTCACTACAGGCAATATGCAAGCTTTCTGGGCGATGACTGTACTTGCACTTGCTTTCGGTTGGGTATGGATTGCACCAGTGGGTGGTGGTGATATGCCAGTTGTGGTATCGCTCCTGAACTCATTCTCAGGTTGGGCTGCTGCGGGTATTGGTTTTACACTTGAAAACAACATGTTGATCGTTGCAGGTTCGCTTGTAGGTTCATCTGGTGCGATCTTGTCTTACATCATGTGTAAAGCAATGAACCGTTCAATCATCAATGTATTGTTTGGTGGTGCAATGGGTGGTGCGGCAGTTGCTACTGCAGACAAAGGTGAACAAGTTCAACGTAACTACCGTTCAGGTTCTGCGGATGATGCTGGCTTCTTGATGTCAAATGCGGACAGCGTTGTGATCGTACCTGGTTATGGTATGGCGCAAGGTCGTGCTCAAAACGCAGTAAAAGAATTGTGTGAAATCTTAAAAGAACAAGGTGTAACCGTTCGTTTTGCGATTCACCCAGTTGCAGGTCGTATGCCTGGTCACATGAACGTACTTCTTGCTGAAGCAGATGTAGCTTATGAAGATATCTTGGAAATGGATGAGATTAACTCTGATTTCCCTGCAACAGATGTGGTACTGGTGATTGGTGCGAATGACGTTGTTAACCCAGCTGCTAAAGATGATCCTAGCTCACCGATTTATGGTATGCCGATTCTTGAAGCACACAAAGCACGTACGATTATGGTGATCAAGCGTTCGATGGCAACAGGTTATGCAGGCCTAGACAACGACTTGTTCTACAATGAAAAAACAATGATGATTTTCGGTGATGCGAAGAAAGTTGTTGAAGATATGACTAAAGCAATTAATGGTGGCGGACACTAATCTTATTAGATTAATCCATCATCAGCCCTCTGATTAAAAGAGGGAATTAAACCACCTTCGGGTGGTTTTTTATTTTCTGTTTGAGGGAAATACTTTCTGCTAAGATGATTTTCACGATCACTCAAGAATAAAAATGATGAAAAAACCTATTCCTACATTGCATTGTTTTTCTATGCTCATACTGATGTTTTTTGCTGAGTCACTCCATGCTCAACTGTATGAAATTAAGAATGGCTCAAAGTTGTATGATGTACAAATCGAAACACAATATGCACTAGATCAGATGAGTGGTAAGGCGATAATTCATCTTTCTAAAAAGAATTCCAAGCAAGTTTTTCAGACATTCCATTCAGATGAGTTGACACTATCTTTTGACCAAAAGGCACAGCCTCAAGTTAACGTTGCTCAAATTTATGGTGAGCAAAGCGCAATTTTATTTGGTGATTTTAATTTTGACAGTACGCAAGATATTGCAATCAGTAATGGCAATTATGGTTCGTATGGTGGTCCTGTTTATGATATTTATGTTTTTAATCAGACCAAGGGTAAATTTATTTTAAGTAAAGAGCTTTCTGCTTTAACACAAGAAAATTTAGGGATGTTTGAGCTTGATCAAAAACGAAAGCGGTTGATGACCTTTAATAAAAGTGGCTGTTGTTATCACATCCGTTCGGAATATGAAGTTGTTCCAAATAAAGGGTTATTGCTTGTTCGTGAATTTATTGAAGCAGTGGTCACTGCGGGAGACAAAGTTGAAGTCACAGATCGGAACTTGGTGAAAGGGAAGTGGAGAGAGAAAACAAAATATTACCCTACAGAGCAGTATTATAAGTAATTTTAAGCATTCAAAATAAATGTATCGTGTGAATGGATATGATGATTTGGCTATAAAAAGGCTATAAAAAAAGCCCATCCAAAGATGAGCTATTTTATTAACACTGAATGTTAGTGAGGAATGTGTTCTTCATCTTCAAACTCAGGTTTTACTTGGACAATAAAGTCTTGACGGTTTAGACCACGCCATAGTGCAAATGCAGTACCGATATAGATCGAAGAGTATGTACCCACGAATACACCAATAAACATTGCCACCGAGAACCAGTGCAGACCATCACCACCGAGGAACATCATTGCAAGTACAACGAGTAATAATGTCATAGAGGTGTGAATCGTACGCTTTAATGTTTCAGTCAATGCAATATTAACGATCTCTAATGGTGATGCACCACGAATCTTACGGAAGTTTTCACGGATACGGTCTGATACAACGATGTTATCGTTGAGTGAGAAGCCGATTAACGCTAAAACAGCAGCTAAAACAGTAAGGTCAAATGGCCACTGCATCATTGCAAAAATACCAATGGTCACGATAACGTCATGCAGCAATGAAAGTACAGCACCAACTGCCAGCTTAAACTCAAAGCGGATGGTCACGTAGATCAGCATGAGCAACATCGCAAGCGCTACAGCACCCGCAGAACGTAAATACAGTTCATTACCCACTTGACCACCGACAGAGTCTACTTTGTGGACGACAGCAGGGTTGTTGGGTAATTGAACCGCTTTGGTCAGTGAGTTGCTTAGGTCTTCAACTTTTAGATCTTGCGCAGGCATACGTACGATCAAATCTTTGTTTGAACCCAAAGTTTGCACCACAGCGTCTTTGAAACCTGCTTTGTCTAAAGTTTCAATCACATCATTTGGTTTCGCTGCATGTTGATAATTTAACTCAGCAGATACACCACCTGTAAAGTCTAAACCGAGATTCAAACCTTTGGTTGCAATAAAGAAGATACTTGCAATGGTCAAAAGAATAGAGATGATTGCCGCTGGTTTGGCAATCTTCATGAAATTAATTATACGCTCATCATCTGGGCGACCATATTTTTTTGCAGGCGTATCTACTTTTGGTTGAGTCACATCAGTCATCATAGATCTCCTTATATGCTCAACTTCTTCAAGTTACGCTTTTTGCCATAAATCAATTGGACAATCGCACGTGTTACTGTAATCGCAGTAAACATCGAACAGACAATACCAATCATGAGTGTTACAGCAAAGCCTTTGATCGGACCAGTACCGATTGCGAATAAGATAAACGCAACCAAGAATGTGGTTAAGTTAGAGTCGAGAATGGTGTTATATGCTCGATCATAACCAGCAATAATGGCTTGTTTGGGTGATGCCCCCCAACGCATTTCTTCCCGTATTCGCTCACAGATCAAGACGTTGGCATCGACAGCCATACCAATGGTAATCACGATACCTGCAATACCTGGAAGGGTAAGCGAAGCACCGATCCAAGACATGATGGTGAGGAGCATTGCCAAGTTAATCACCAAGGCAACATCGGCGATTAAACCAAATAGACGGAAGAAAACGATCATCCAAATGGCAACAAGCAGGAAGCCAACTTGGGTAGAAAGAACACCTTTATCAATATTCTCTTGACCTAAGCTAGGGCCAACCACACGTTCTTCAACGAAGTACATCGGCGCAGCCAAAGCACCAGCACGAAGCATTAGCGCAAGTTCAGCCGCTTCCTGTGGAGAATCTAAGCCAGTGATACGGAATTGTGAACCAAGTACAGCTTGAATATTTGCCGCATTGATCACCACAGATTCAGTATAAGGTGTACGCACTTCTGTCATCGCACCTGTTACAGGGTCTGGAACAGAGCTAATTTTTTGTTTATTTTCAATAAACAAAACAGCCATACGCTTGCCCACAGCAGTACGTGTCGCATCAGACATCAACTTACCGCCAGCGGTATCCAAAGTAATATTTACTTCAGCACCACCAGTGTCTTGGCTAAAGCCACTTGATGCATTTTGAACGCGTTCACCTGTAAGAATACGGTTACGATTCAAAAGGAGTTCACGACCACTATCGAGTGATTCGTAAGCAAAAACTTCTGTTCCTGGTGGTAATGGTTGACCATTATATTTTCCAGAAAAACGGTCAATATATTGATCATTCAAATCAGAAACTAAGCGGAATTCTAAGTTTGCAGTACGACCTAAAACACGTTTTGCTTCGGCAGTATCTTGTACACCTGGAAGTTCAACGACAATACGGTTGCTACCTTGGCTCTGTACCAGTGCTTCAGCAACACCTAACTCGTTAATACGGTTACGTAAAGTTGTTAAGTTTTGGTCAAGTGCGTAGGATTGAATTTCTTGCTTTGTTGCATCGTTATAAGTCAACTTCAGTGTTGAACCTGTATCAGTTGCTAAAGCTTGTTGCGTAAACTTATTGCCATCACGACGTAAAAAATCCATGACGGTCGCACGGTCATCGTTATTGGCAAACTGGATGGTAATCGTATTGTTATTTAATGACAGACTGTTAAATTTAAGCTTATTGTCACGAAACTCTCGACGTAAATCGGTTGCAGAGGTTTCCATACGTTGTGCAATGGCTTTGTCCATATCTACTTCAAGTAGGAAATGAACACCACCACGTAAGTCCAAACCAAGTTTCATTGGTTTAGCACCAATTTTTTGCAACCATTCAGGTGTCGTAGGTGCAAGGTTTAATGCAACGGTATAGTTTTCACCTAAGCCTTTGCTTAAAGCCTCTTTTGCTTTTAACTGAGCTTCAGACGTACTGAGACGGAGAAGGGCAGCATTATTCGTGAAGGTATTATCATGACTGCTAATATTGTCACTTTTTAAAATTTGCTCTGCTTTTTGTATCACCGACTGATCAATTACAGTACCAGCCTTGGCACCAGAAATTTGAACAGCAGGTTCATCAGGATACAAACTCGGCAGCGCGTATAATGTACTGATGACTAGTACAACTAGAATCAGTATATATTTCCATGCAGGGTAACGCATTCGCTTTCTTCTTAAAATGAAAAAGTCGTGCTAATTTGCACGACCGTTTTATGATTAAAGGTTATTTAATGTGCCTTCAGGCAGAACTGAAATGACACTCGCACGTTGAATTTTTACTTCATTTCCTTTATTCAATTCAACTACTGCAAAGTCACCTTCGATTTTTAGGATACGACCCATTAAACCACCTGCAAATACGATTTCGCTACCCACACCTAAGCTTTCAATTAAAGTGCGGTGTTCTTTTGCACGTTTTGCTTGAGGGCGCCAGATGAGGAAATAGAAGATTGCGATAAATACAGCAATCATCAATAAGTTTGCCATCATGCCTGGACCTTGTGCAGGTGCTGCAGCAGCGTGAGCAGAAGAAATAAATAAGCTCATTTCAGTTTCCTAAAAGTTAAAAAATTCTACCATTTGCATGGTTTTTAAATTGAGTTGTTCTGCAATTTACCTTGTCTTGGGTTTCAGCGCAAATACTGTTGAATTAATCTTCAATTCAACTTTATATTGGGGCATTAATCCTCAGGACAAGGTGGAACGTCTAAACCGCGACGTTGATAAAAATCTGTCACGTATTCATCAAATGTTCCATTGTCTAAAGCATCACGAATATCTTGGGTAAAACGTTGGTAATAGCGTAAGTTATGGATTGTTCCCAACATTGAGCCGAGCATTTCGCCACATTTCTCTAAGTGGAATAAATATGCACGCGTAAAGTTGGTACAGGTATAACAATCACAGTGTGGGTCAAGTGGATTTTGATCATGACGATATTGGCTGTTACGAATACGCACTAAGCCATCTGTAACAAAATAATGACCATTACGAGCATTACGTGTTGGCATTACGCAGTCGAACATATCCACACCACGACGAATCGCTTCCACGATGTCCTCTGGTTTACCTACACCCATCAAGTAACGAGGTTTATCTGCTGGCATTTTCGCAGGAAGATAATCGAGTACTTTGATCATTTCCTCTTTAGGTTCACCAACGGATAAACCACCAATCGCAAAACCATCAAAATCTATTTCTTTTAAACCATTCAAAGATTCTTCACGGAGGTCTTCGTACATCCCACCTTGAATAATCCCAAATAAAGCATTCCTATTTTTTAACACATCATGGTGTTGGGTCTTACAACGTTTCGCCCAACGTAATGAAAGTTGAAGAGATTTTTGTGCTTCTTCATGCGTCGCTGGATAAGGTGTGCATTCATCAAAAATCATCACAATATCTGAGTTCAATGTATGTTGAATATCCATTGAAATTTCAGGTGATAAGAATACTTTTGAACCATCAATTGGAGAGCGGAAAGTTACACCTTCTTCTTTGATTTTACGCATTGCACCCAAGCTAAATACTTGGAAACCGCCTGAATCAGTTAGAATCGGTTTGCCCCATTTCATAAACTCATGCAAACCGCCGTGTTCGCGGATCACATCTAAGCCTGGACGCAAGTAAAGATGGAACGTATTCCCTAAAATAATCTGTGCTTTGATATCTTCAATATCACGTGGAAGCATACCTTTGACAGTACCGTAAGTCCCAACAGGCATGAACACAGGTGTTTCAATAACACCATGTTCTAAAGTTAAACGACCACGACGGGCACGCCCCGACTGACCTAATTTTTCAAACTTCATAGATGACCTAAAATCTGGCGAAAAGACAGTTCGCTGATTGATTGCTGCAAAAGGAGACTATTTTCCCTGATTTTAGGGTTGAATACCAGTTTTCTTCTTGATCATTTGTATTAAGTCAGTGATGGCAATGGTTTGAAATTTAACCAAAGCTGATTTTCTCAATGTAGATGAATGAGAGGTGCATGTCATTCAGAATGTGAATGGCGGTTTAAGGTCATTTTTTATGAAGTAACATTTAACCCATAAAAATTGCCATACTTTATAAATCGACTGAGTACTTCATCTTCTTTTGAAATTCGCTACTATTTTATTTTGAGCTGTGTTCACATTTTTATTGTGTACTTATACGGTATAAAAATAATTAATCCTATCGAGTATTTCAGCTTTGTCTAGTGCAAGGGTTGGATCATTCATCGCTGCAATATTTTTAACCAGATCTTGAATATGGGTATGAAGATCTGAAAATTTAGGTTCAAGTGTTAAAAGATAGGCTTGATGTGCAACGCTTAGAGAATCATAAGGTTCAAAGAGATTTACAAGCTGTGCAAGGTTAATGAGCTCATCTTTGTCGATTTGTCTGAGCTTTATTGATTTGATGGGAGGGTTTTCTTTTGAAATACGTATATGTGCCATAAATTCAAAAAGTAACGAACTGGACGGATTGAGCTGTTGGGCTGTGTCTAAGATGATATTTTTTTGAATAGGTGAATGAATAAGGAATAGTATACGACTTAGATCTAAATTATAAATTTTAGTGATAAATGAGATCGCCTGTTGATAGATTGAGATGAGTGAATCTAATTGTGTAAGATGAACTTGATCTGGAAAAACATGTTCAAATAAGTGCGTGATGAGCTGATCAGGGTGTATTTCTACTGCATGTGCAGATGTTGAGCTAAATTGATGTGGTGAATTATTTTTTTGACGATACTTCCACTGATTAAATGACCATTTATCTTTCTCCAGTAGATATTGATATTTGTTTTCAGTTTCATCAAAAATACTGGTTTCAGTCGAGATAAGGAAAGATTGGATGATAAAGGATTCATCAACTTCAACGACAAAGGCATATATATTTTGCTTTTTATATCGATAATAGAAGGCTTGAAAGGCATCAATAATATTGGTCTTGATTTGTTGTTCTTGTTCAAGTAGTTGATTACTCATAATATCTCTTTTGTATTTTATTCGTTAATGTTTTATAACCAAAGCTTATATGAATTAGATAAGCTTTGTTGTTTATTACAATCATATTGATGCTGCAAATCTAAAAAATATCTTGGTTATATTATTTAGATTTACTAAACGATATTCTAATTCTTTTTATCATGGCATCAAGGTCTAAAGACATTGTATTGTTCACACGTAATTTAAAAATCAGTTTTAATTGAAATTTTTAATTATTTTATATCAGCTATACAATTGATTGCATTTTTATTTCAAGAAAAAGATAAAAAAGCCTTCTTTATATTTAAGTGAGAAGGCTGTGTATCTTGTATTGATTTTTATTGTGATCAATTCTGAAAATTAAAAATTCGGTTTGTAATCGAAGTTTTGCGTTACAACATTGTCCGAAAATGGGCGGATTGGTTGTTTTGCTAAAGTCATGGTGTTGATCATATTATTCGGGAAAATTTGGATAATATTATTAAACTCTTCCACATTGCGGTTAAAGATCGTGATCGCAGCACCGACATTTTCATTTTGTTCTTGGATGTCATCCATCATCTTGGCATAAAGTGTATCCGCTTTCAGTTCAGGATAGTTTTCCACCACTATATTTAAACTTTTCATCAAATCTTGGTTGAGCTTTTCCACATGTTGCAACTGTGAAACATCCGTATTTTTCAGATTCAAGTTTAAAATTTGTTGACGCAGTTCAGTGACTTTTTCAAGCGTTGATTTTTCAAATTGGGTGTATTGCGCCAAAGTCTGTTCTAAAGTTTCTAGTGTTTTTACTTTCTGGCGTTCAAAATTGGCAACTTCTGCCCATGCGCGTTGGGTGGCATTGAAATAACGTACAATGTTATTTCTAACCATGATTGCCCAAATCGCAATAATGACAAAAATCCCAATAAATATGATTAGACCCATTCTGATTATTCCTTATGATTTATAAAACGGATAACGTCTGAAACTGAACTTTATGAGATTAAGTTTAACATGCACTGTTTGAATTTTTCATATTCAGGCATGGTTAAAGTACGTAAATGTCCTCGAAGTGCGGAAATATCTTGAATTTTCTGCTTTCTTCGCATGATCCTAAACAAGTTTTGATCTCCGATATAGCACAGCATATTTTCTTCATAATGATAAACAATATCACCCGAATATTGTTGGAAAAAATCACTTAGTTTCAATGTGATGCTTGGGCTAATCGTACGTGCCAATTGGTGTTGATCATAGCCAAAAATATGTAGGTTTTGATTGACCATGATGTCCGCAGTTTTCCATGTCTGTGTATAGGGTGAAATAAATTCATCATGCTTATTACTGGCAGCGAAACCGAGTGCAGGCATTTGAAAGATAAACGCGCCCCATTGATCTTTGTGTAATTCAGTGATTTTCTGCTTTTCACCTTGCGTATTTGGAAGTGAAAACTCATCGGCATAATGATAATGAAACAGCATGACATGATGTTCTTGCTCACCATCAAACCAAGTTGTTGAGGCGAATCGTTCGATTTCGTTAGAGACATTGCCTTGCGAAAATAACGGAAAATTTTGTTTCAAACGACTCATTACGAGCATTGAATTGCTTGTTGCTGAAATATGATTTGGCGTTTTATTAAAATGTAGGTCATAACGTAACAGCATGATGCGTTGTTCTAGAAAATCAATCACTTCATCGATCGGATCGCTTTCCTCATAAATTAAATAAGCAACAAAGCAACACAGACATCCAGCCAAAAAGGTCAATGGATAGGGGAAGTAATGATGGATCACCCAACCAAAAATGATAATGCCGATCCCGCTGATAAAAAGAAAACGAGGAATGACATTGTAAAAAAATAGATCTTTACTTTCGCCCCACGGATGTAAGCCATCTAAAATATCTTGTGCAGACTGAGCTTGTTGTCCGATTTCCCACAGTCGCGCGATATTACGCATCACGTGTTGATTTTTTTTTGTTCGGATATGAAGCAATCGTTCAACTGTTTCTATGGGCATATCAGCAGGTCATTATTCAAAATTGAAGCAAGTTTAAAAGGTATTTTCCTCAATGAATTATGCGTTAATTTTTTGTTCGGAACAAAGTAAATTATTCATCATAAAGATTTTATCTGAGTCTAGCTTTGATTCATTGAGATTGAATTTCTTTTAAAATGATGAACATGGATTGTCGCAGTTGCTCGTACTCAGGCATTGTTGTTGTTTCGAGTTGAGTGACGAGGTCATGTACTGTATCAATTCGATCAAATTCCATTTCTGCTTTTGTAACATCCTTATTGAATAGCCAACATAGCGATGGGCGATCTGCTTGAATATAAAAATCACCCTTAAAATATTCCATAGCTTGATCAAGCATGAGCACATGTGTCGGTGTGAAAAATTTTGCCAATTGCATTTCATTCGTACCGCTGAGTTGGTAGCGTTCATCAAAGCGAATATCACCACTTGACCATTTCGTACCGAGTCGGCAGGCTCTTTTTTGTTTGGATGAGATGCTGATGCCTTGCGCAGGAAAGTTTTCGAGGATAATGCCCCATAAGTCATAGTGACGATATTCTGTTTTGCTATCCCCATCAGAATCTTTGGTTTCAACTTCATCGACATAGTGATAGTTAAACAACATATAGGGGTATTCAATATCATTTACTCGCCAAAGACCATAAATACAGTTGCGAATATCATTTTCATGGTCACCTAAATCAAATAGGGGAAAGTTATAAGGAGACTCAATGATTTGGTTTTCATCATTGTAATTAAAGTTAAGTTGATATTTTTCTTCGAGATTGCGCTGTTGTATATAGCCAATCATTTGATCTAAAGCTTTGGTTGAGGTTCTTTTGTAGAAGGCAAATGCAATGCTTAAAATAGTCGCGAGAAGAAAAATAGGATGAATGGCTATTGCCAGTAAAACACAGCAAATTCCGATGCTGATAAATAGCCAAAATGTATAGTTTTGAATGCTTAAGCTCGGGTCATTTTTCCAGTTTTTCAACTGTTCGAGTTGTTGTGTAAAGCTTTGATTGGAGTTGATGATATTGTTAATTAAATTGATATTGTTTTGGGTTTGACCATTATTGGCATGTTGTTGACCAAATGCATTTTGAATTTTTGTTATGAGATCATTCATCAGTATTCATTATTTTATCGAGATGCTATTTTGTGATTTTAACGACAAAATGTATTTAAAAGCAAAATATCGTTCTTATTCATTTCGCATTTACTGTAGTTCGGTGATTAACTTTTGTATGGTATTGCTGAGTTTTTCAAAGTTAGGCATCTGTATCAATTCTAATTGTTCTGCAAACTCAGTGACTGTTGATGGATAAAGTTGTTTGTTTTCACAATGGAAAATGTTTTCTTCAAATAACCAGCATAAAGTCGATGTTTGCGGGTCGATATAAAAATCACCTTGATACGCTTTTAAAGCAGTTTCTAGATGTAAAAGATTGGAGGGTTTAAAGAATTTAGCGAGCCAAATTTCAGAAAAACCGCTGAGTTGATAGTGCTGATCAAAATGAATATCGCCACTTGACCATTTGATTCCAAGACGACAATTTTTCTTTTGATTTGTTGAAATACTTACACCACGTGCAGGAAAGTTTTTGATCATAATTCCAAATAAATCAAAAGAATATGCTTTGCGTTCTAATGTACCTTTATCATTGAGTTTGGTCGTGGTTTTGAGGTAATGGTAATTAAAAATCATGAATGGAAATGTCTGATCTTCAATGCACCATTGTCCATACATTTTATTTCTAACTGTATTTTGTTGATCGCCAAGTTCAAAAAGCGGAAAAGATTCAATTGGAAATACAGGATTGATTTGGTCGACCTGATGTTTGCGCAGGTTGTATTTATTTTGAAGATAGAAATCTTGCATAGCATGGATAAGTTCACTATTCGGGTTAGAAAACTTAATATGTGGTACGCCTAATCCTAAAATAAGTAGAGTTAAAATGAAAAAAGTGAAATGGATTGTGAATACAGGGATTAAACTCAGTAAGGCTAAACAGAAATAAGAGAAAAAAATTAAATTTTGGTATTGTAGGTTTTGTTCGCCTTGCCAGTATTTTAACCGAAATAGTAACTGATGATGATCTTCAACTTGGGGTAACAATTTATTGAGTTCTTCAAGATTAAGATCAACCGCATGATTATGAGCAATTTGATTGTTATAGCTTTGTTTTAACCTGCTCAATATGTTGTTAGGCATACTTATTGTCTTTTAAATGAGTGAATTAAAGTTGTTGTTTTAGAGTGCGATAGTCAGGAGTTGATGAATACAAGTTAAATTATCAGCTGACGTTTTAAAGAAAGGGAATTTGCTAAGACAAATTCCCTTCATATTTTTAATTGGCTTTTTCAATCAGCATTGCATCGCCATAACTAAAGAAACGGTATTTGCTTTCTACAGCATGTTGATAAGCATTGAGAATATTGTCACGATTCGACAAGGCTGAAACGAGCATGAGTAGGGTAGATTCAGGTAAATGGAAGTTGGTGATCAAACGATCGACTACACAGAATTCATAACCTGGATAGATGAAAATTTGAGTATCGCCAGTCCAAGCGCCAATTTTTCCACCACAAGCTTGCGCTGCACTTTCAGTTGCACGTGTAGCAGTTGTACCAATTGCAATGACTTTATTGCCACGTGCTTTAGTTTCAGCAATCAATTGAGCAGCTTCTTCAGTGACTTCACACCATTCGCTGTGCATGATGTGATTTTCAATATTATCGGTACGAACAGGTAGGAATGTACCTGCACCAACATGTAAGGTCACAAAGGTTTTCTTCACACCTTTCTGTTCAAGTTTTTTTAGCAAGTCTTCATCAAAGTGTAGGCTTGCAGTTGGTGCGGCAACACTGGCTAATTTTGTTGGATCATTAAAAACAGTTTGATAACGTTCAGTATCAACTGCTTCAGCTTCACGATTGAAATATGGTGGAATTGGAAGCTGACCATAAGCGTCTAGCACTTGTAAAATCGGTTGTGAAAACTCAACGATGTATAAGTTTTCATGGCGACCTGTCACAGTGACTTTGACTTCATCTGAACCAATAAAAAGTTCCGCACCTGCTTTCGGTGAGTTGCTGGCTTTGATATGACAATGTGCAATCGTTTGATCAAAAATACGCTCAACCAAAACTTCAACTGCGCCACCAGAAGCTCGTTTGCCTTTTAAACGTGCTTTCATGACTTTGGTGTCATTTAACACCATCAAATCACCTTCTTGGAATAGATCTAAAATATCAGTGAAATGAAGATCTTGATATGTACCATCTGCATTTAAATGGAGTAGGCGAGAAGCGCTACGCGTTTCAAGTGGATAGCGGGCAATAAGTTCGTCTGGGAGTTCAAAATTAAAATCGGTGAGTTGCATCATGGGGAATAAAAAACTGGTATGTGAGATTTAAAAATTGTAACTAGTATAGTCTTTTTTCAAAATAATCGCTGAAATTGGTGCTTTATAATCCAAAAAAACACGATATGTTTGTATTTTAAGCAAATGTGAAAACTTGTCGTTGACAAGAAAATGAAAAACGCTATTATAGCCACACAACCTCTCCCGAGGTGGTGAAATTGGTAGACGCGGTGGACTCAAAATCCACTGTCAGCGATGACGTGTCGGTTCGAGTCCGACCCTCGGGACCAGATGATCTGGAAAAGCCTCTAAGCATATTAAGACTTAGGGGCTTTTTTTTGATTAATCAAAAGCTTAGCTCTAAGCGTTCTGTTGTTGCATAGATTTAGTTCGCCACTCAAAGGGTGGTTAAGTAAAGCTGATAGAGGGTGGATCAAACAGGAATTGAATGAAATTTCTAAAAAGATAAAATCCCACATTAGAAATCCACCTGTTAAAGAATTAGCGCATGAGAGAGGCAGAGAAGCTGCCAAAGGGTATGACTACAAACACTCTAAGTTGCAGGATAAGGTATTGCACGATTTGCAACATAAGTATGATGCTAAAGGAACTAAGAACAAAGAACGTCCATTGAGACCTGATGAGAAATAGTTATGAGTGATTTTATAGTTACTGAGCAACAGATCAAAGCGATACTTGCACTTGATGGTGAAAGCCGTTATCGCCACTTCATTAAAGAAGTGGTGGGTAAAGATGAGATTTGGGTGTTAGGTACAGAAGACAGTTGGCACTTAGTAGGTGACGAAAATGAAGATGAGTTACTTCCTATATGGCCTGCAAAAGAATATGTACAGCTTTATGCGGATAGTCGTAATATCCTTGATGCTAAGCCATTTTCTGTAAGCTTAGAGGATTTCATGCTTAAGCATGTTGAGGGATTGTTAGACGATAACTTGGGAATAGCTGTCTTTATGACCCCAGATGGAGCAGGCACTACTCCGAGTCTTAAGCAATTTGTTGGGGATATTTAGTACCGAGCTAGATAAGTATTAAATTTAAAATATTTTGAATTTTACCCTATGCTTATATGAAGAGTTCAGGTAGCTCGAACTACCTAACCCATCATCTTATCGGTACTGGTTGCGAAATCAGCATCAATAAGATGATGATAACGATGCTCGTTGATATGGTTCTCATCGTTGTTTTAGTGACTTAAGTCAAAGCTCCTATTCGCAGGAGCTTTTTCTTTATCTGTATGTAAATGAATGCGTAGGATACTCTATAAAATCTATTTCATTTACTTAGAAACCTTTTAAGTCCTGCGAAGCTCGGCATACCTACACTTACTATAAGTTAAATCACCTTACCCGTATAAGTACCCAAAAGGATGCTATAGTTAGTAAGTGCTAAAGAAATCAATGCGATGACGTGTCGGTTCGAGTCCAACCCTCGGACCAGATAATCTGGAAAAGCCTCTAAGCATATTAAGACTTAGGGGTTTTTTTTGATTAATCAAAAGGTTGGTTACTTTGGATCCTGAGCGGGAGCTATAATTGAAACTAAGCATCCGCATAAACTTTAGTTTTATTACGTTTTCGAGAGGCGTATATCTATATAGCCGTGCACAAGATGTCTAAATAATTTAATCAAATCATAAACAGATATAAAGTTATAACCTTTTGCAAATATTACAAAAAATGTGATTTTTATCGGAAATTAAAAACAGTTCATTTATTTGGTTAATAATCTGTTATATTGATTTATGTAAATAATTGTAATCGCTGTGGGATCATTCATTTTTTCATATTTCACTTTTTCAGTGCAAAAAATTAAAATATTTAAATCGAATGCTTAATAAAGTAATGCTGTACTGAAAGTGCAAATGAGGTAACCATGACTTTAAGCGTGTTAAAAGCTCAACAAGCAGATGAATTAAGTGCATGTCGCCAATCCCTGATTTTAGGTGTATATAGTTCTGATAATAAAATCGAGCGTTATCTAAGAGTTGCTCGTGCAATTTTGAATGTTGGAAATGCAATATTTACCTTTCACAATGAACCATACGTTTGGATTGCGACAGAAGACAGTGATTTTAATGTTGCAATAATGTCAGATAAATCGAATCTTTCACATTATTTTGATCATAATTTAATTATGACTCGAACCCATAAGAATTATGAAAAACTCAGTTCATATGCACAAGATGCTGGGGTCAAGCATCAACGTTTATTGTGCTATGACTTTAAACTTGAAAGTGATGAATCTATTGCACATATTTATTTTTATGATGATGAGTCGAGAGACTTTAGTGCCAAACAGCAAGCACTTTTAGAAGAACTTACATCAGGCTTGGTCACGATATTACAACGTAAATCTGAATCTCAAGATTATTTTGAACTCTACGAACAAGAGCGTGCACTCAACTTCAGTAAAACTAAGTTTTTCCAAGTGATTGCACATGATCTGCGTGCGCCATTTCACGGGTTGATTGGCTTTTCTGATGTACTTGCCAATGAGCGTCATACGCTTGATGAGGAAAGTATTCAAAACATTGCAGAGTATTTATATGATACTTTGCAGTCAACCTATTCATTACTTGAAAATTTATTAAATTGGGCGATGGCAGAAGGTGGACGTTTTGTTTATCACCCGATTAACTTCAAATTAAAAGAAGTCACAAAAATTATTTACGATGTTTTAAATCCTTTGGCAATCAACAAAGATATTAAACTCATAATCAATGTTGCCGATGATCTCAGTGTATTTGCAGATATGAATATGCTGACCTCTATTATTCAAAACTTGGTTTCCAATGCACTTAAATTTACCCCAATTGACGGTTCTGGAAAAGTGTCTATTTCTGCACAAAAAGTAGATCAAAATATAGAAATTAAGATTCATGATACTGGACTAGGGATGACAAAATTTCAGATTGATCATGTCTTTGAGCCTGAAATTAAAGCCAGTCATAAAGGTACGATCGGTGAGCAGGGGACGGGGCTTGGATTGGTATTGTGTAAGCGCTTTGTTGATTTAAATCATGGACAAATTTCTGTAAGCTCACAAAAAGGTATTGGTACAACATTTACCATCACGCTTCCAGCAACAAAGGCTGGATGTGAACAACTGGTGCTTCCTCAAACAGAAGTGTCTAGAATCAAAGTCTCATAAGTAGCCTATTAAATCAAAGACAGTGAAATATAGAAAATCTTCGTGTGGATATTTTTTGAACTGTGTGTAAAGGGGATGCTATAAATTTTCCCCTAAAAGTCATGCAAACTGATATAAAAGAATAGATAAATTAGAAGTACAGGCTTTTTCAATGAACGCTGAACAATTGCAAAAAACATTACATGCAAGTCAGTATGCAGAACAAGTATTAGGTTTACATCAAATTGCATTGGAACAAGATTATGCAGTTGATGGATTTCAGAAATCGCTCAGTACTCAACAAATACAACAATTGGTTTATGACAATCTTTTAGATATTCAAGATGAAATGGCTTGGATGAAAGCTTTGCGCATTCTACGTGCCCGCTTGATGTTTCGTTGGATTTGGCAAGATGCCAATCAACTGACTGATGTCGTGACATTAACACGAGAACTGTCTGATTTTGCAGATGTTAGTATTGTTGCTGCAAAAGCATTTGCACTTCCTCCTCTCATTGCAAAACATGGTGAACCTATTGGTTATCATGGTGATGTTCAAGACCTTATTGTTATTGGTATGGGGAAATTGGGCGCGCAAGAGCTTAATTTATCAAGTGATATTGATCTAATTTTCGCTTTTGATGAACAAGGTGAAACCAATGGTCGTAAATGTATCGATGTGCAACAGTTCTGCATTTTGTGGGGACAGAAGCTGATTTATCTACTGGATCATATTACTGCTGATGGTTTCGTATTCCGTGTAGATATGCGTTTGCGCCCTTGGGGGGATGGTTCGGCCTTGGCAATTAGTCATGTCGCTTTAGAAAAATATTTGAGCCAGCATGGACGTGAATGGGAGCGCTATGCTTGGATCAAGGCACGTATTATCACCAGTGGAAAAGATGGCGATGATTTACTGGAAATGACACGTCCGTTCGTGTTCCGTAAATATGTAGATTACACTGCTTTTGAAGCCATGCGTGAAATGAAAGCAATGATTGAGCGGGAAGTGGCTCGTCGTAATATTGCAGATGATATTAAGTTGGGTGCAGGTGGGATTCGTGAAGTTGAATTCATTGTCCAAGTTTTTCAACTGATTTACGGTGGCTCAAAATTAGAATTACAAGATCGTCAATGTCTGGTGAGTTTACGTCATTTAGGTGAGGTGGGGTTGCTTGATCATCAATCGGTATTAGACCTTGAGGACGCTTATCTATTCTTACGTCGTGTTGAACATGCGATTCAAGCGCTTAATGATCAGCAAACACAGTCTTTACCGACTGAGCCTGAACTGCGTCAAAGAATTACCGATACGCTTGGCTTTACAGATTGGGATGCTTTCTTAGAATTCCTAAACCAAAAACGTAGCAAAGTGACTTTCCAATTTGAACATTTGATTAAAGAAAAAGGTTTGGAATCTCCAACGGAAAGTTTTAGTCAGCTTGAAAGCCAGCTTAACGAGGTTCTGGATGATGATGCGAAAAATTTAATTCATGAGTTTTGGTATGGTCATGCGATTAAAAAATTACCAGCCAAAGCGGTTCAGCGTTTAAAAGAGTTTTGGCCACATTTGGTTGAGGCTGTTTTACAGTCAAATCATCCTCAAATGGCACTGACACGGTTGATGCCTTTGGTTGAATCAGTAATGCGCCGTACGGTGTATTTGGTCATGTTGATTGAAAGTAAAGGTGCGTTACAGCGTTTAGTGAAAATGGCAACGGTCAGCCCTTGGATTTGTGAAGAGCTCACTCATTATCCTGTGCTTTTGGATGAATTTCTGTCGATGGATTTTGAATTGCCTAAGCGTAAGGATTTGGAAGATTCATTACGCCAGCAGTTATTACGTATTGAAATTGACCAAGTTGAAGACCAAATGCGAGTCTTGCGTCTATTCAAAAAATCCAATGTACTCACCGTTGCAGCCAGTGATGTTTTGGCAGAAAGTCCACTGATGAAAGTTTCCGATGCTTTGACGGATATTGCAGAAGTATCGGTCATTGCAACATTAAACTTAGCCTATCAAATGGTTGCTAAACGTCATGGCTATCCTATAGATGCTGATGGCGTTCGTTGTTCGCTTGATCACATGGCTTTTGCTGTGGCAGGTTATGGCAAGTTGGGTGGAATAGAGCTAGGTTATGGTTCTGATTTAGATCTGGTTTTTCTTCACTATATGGATGAGCAGGCAGACACCGATGGGCAAAAGCCAATCAGTAGTTTTGAGTTTGCTATGCGTGTAGCACAGAAATTTATGTCTTTGATGACCACGCAAACTTTGGATGGTCGTGTCTATGAAATTGATACGCGATTACGTCCGTCTGGTGAAGCGGGTTTATTGGTGACCAGTTTAAAAGCATTTGAACAATATCAGTTGAAAAGTGCGTGGCTATGGGAGCATCAGGCGATTGTTCGCGCACGCTCTATTGCGGGTGAACAAAGTTTACGAAATAAGTTTGAAGAATTGCGCTGTAAAATATTAACCTTGCCACGAGAAGAAGAAACGGTTCGCCGTGAAGTATTAAACATGCGTCAGAAAATGAAAGATCATCTTGGTTCATCAAAAGAACAGAAAAAAGATGGCATTTTTCATTTAAAACAGGACGCAGGTGGTATCGTTGACATCGAATTTATGGCACAGTATGTGGTGTTAGCCTGGAGTGGGACGAATCAAGATCTCGCCCATTATTCCGACAATGTACGAATCTTAGAAGACGCTGCTAAAGCCGGTTGCTTATCCAGTGACGACGTTTCAGCCTTGATTCAAGCTTATCTTAGTGAACGCGCCGAGAGCCATCGTTTAGCCCTTGCAAATCATAATATGCAAGTCAGTGCAGCCGATTGGCACGATACCAGAGAGGTCGTTTGCAAATTGTGGCAAAGATTAATTGATCCAACAGCGACATTCGCTTTGGAACGTGAATAATTGTATAAAAATTTGGAGTGTGCGCCATGAACTTGGCTGATCGTGATGGTTTTATTTGGCAAGATGGACAAATGGTGGATTGGCGTGAGGCTAAAGTCCACGTCTTAACTCATACGCTACATTATAGTATGGGTGTGTTTGAAGGTGTCCGCGCTTATGAAACTCCTAACGGTACTGCGATTTTCCGTCTCCAAGACCATACAAAACGTTTGTTAAATTCAGCGAAAATTTATCAAATGAAAGTTCCATTTGATCAAGCGACTCTTGAACAAGCTCAAATTGATGTTGTTCGTGAAAACAAATTGGCTTCTTGCTATTTACGTCCAATTATTTTCATTGGCTCGGAAAAATTAGGTATCGCTGCATCAGATAATACCATTCATGCAACTGTTGCTGCATGGAGCTGGGGTGCTTACCTTGGCGATGACGCAATGGCGAAGGGTATTCGTGTAAAAACTTCATCATTTACTCACCACCATCCTAACGTGACCATGTGTAAAGCAAAAGCTGCGGGTAACTATACTTTGTCAATTCTTGCACACCAAGAAGTGGCTCAAGCGGGTTATGACGAAGCAATGTTAATGGATCCACAAGGTTACGTATGCCAAGGTTCTGGCGAAAACGTATTCTTAGTGAAAGATGGCGCTTTACATACACCTGATATTGCAGGCGGTGCTTTGGACGGTATTACACGTCAAACGATCATTACTATTGCAAAAGATTTGGGTATTGAAGTGGTTGAACGCCGTATTACGCGTGATGAGTTCTACATCGGTGATGAAGCATTCTTTACAGGTACTGCTGCTGAAGTAACGCCGATCCGTGAATATGATGACCGTGAAATTGGTTCTGGTGCGCGTGGTCCGATCACTGAAAAAATTCAAAAAGCATTCTTTGATGCTGTTCAGGGTAAAGACCCTAAATATGCACATTGGTTAACTTATGTAAAATAAGTGGCTGAATGCTAAAAAGGATTCCTGTCTTTATGGATAGGAATCCTTTTTTTATTTCAAGGTATTGATGCTAATAATTAACACCAATCGTCTCTATTTAGACTTTATAAAAATTTCGATACCAATCCACAAATTGTTGTACACCATCTTCAACTGACACTGAAGGTTTATAACCCACAGCATTTTGTAAAGCTGTACTGTCTGCCAAAGTATCTTGTACATCACCAGGTTGTAATGGAAGCAATTCTTTAATCGCTGAATGACCTGTTGATTGTTCAATCGCATTGATGAAATCAATCAATTTCACTGGGTTATTATTGCCAATATTGAAAATGCGGAATGGTGCATAGCTTGTGGAAGGGTCTGGATTATTGCTGTCCCAATTTGGATTAGGTTGCGCAATTTGATCACTGGTGCGAATTACACCTTCAACAATATCTGAAATAAAGGTAAAGTCACGGCTATGATTGCCATGGTTATACACTTGAATGGTTTTACCTTCGATAATGTTTTTGGTGAATTTGAAAGGCGCCATGTCTGGGCGTCCCCAAGGACCATAAACCGTAAAGAAGCGTAAGCCAGTCGTTGGTAAGCCAAATAGGTGACTATAACTATGTGCCATCAATTCATTGGCACGTTTCGTCGCTGCATAGAATTGGACAGGGTGATTAACCCCATGTTTTTCACTAAATGGCATGGTGGTATTGGCACCATAGACACTACTGGTACTTGCATAAGTCAAATGCGGTGTTTTGTTGTAGCGGCAAGCTTCAATAATATTGGTGAATCCAATTAAGTTACTTTCGACATAAGCCAATGGATTTTCAAGTGAATAACGCACACCTGCCTGAGCAGCCAAATGAATCACACGATCGAACTGATGATCTTTAAAACATTGATCCACAATCGCTTTATCGGCAAGGTTCGCACGAATAAAGGTGAATGTTCCTTGAGTGTGTTGTGCAGTTTGCTCTAAAACTTCAAGACGAGCTTCTTTCAATGCTGGATCATAATAATCATTCACTACATCGAAACCGACAACATCATCGCCACGTTCTAACAGCTTTTTCGCAACACTGAATCCAATAAAACCTGCGGCACCTGTGACAAGGACTTTCATTCATCTGCTCCGAAAATATCTCGTGTATACACTTTTTCTAATACATCACTTAAATCATCTGAAATACGATTGGCAATGATCACATCACTTTGTTGTTTAAACTGCTCTAAATCATTGACCACTTTAGATTTGAAGAATTCTTCTTCTTGCAAAGTCGGTTCATAAACAATCACTTCAATGCCTTTGGCTTTGATGCGTTTCATTACACCTTGAATCGCAGAAGCTCTGAAGTTGTCCGAACCACTTTTCATAACCAAGCGATAAATCCCGACAGTATTTGGGTTTTTCGCGATGATAGAATCGGCAATAAAGTCTTTACGGGTACTGTTTGAATCGACAATTGCTTGAATCAAATTACTCGGGACATGGTTGTAATTTGCCAATAATTGTTTGGTGTCTTTCGGTAGGCAGTAACCGCCATAGCCAAATGATGGATTGTTATAGTGATTACCAATACGTTGATCTAAACATACGCCATCAATAATTTGATGGGTATCTAAACCAAAGATTTGTGCATAAGTATCCAATTCATTGAAGTAAGCGACACGCATTGCCAAATAAGTATTGGCAAATAATTTAATGGCTTCGGCTTCAGTTGAATCAGTAAATAGAACAGGGCTGTCTTTTTTGATTGCGCCCTCAATAAGTAAGTCTGCAAAGAGCTTGGCACGATCAGACTTTTCACCCACGATAATCCGAGAAGGATATAAGTTATCGTGTAAGGCTTTACCTTCACGTAAAAACTCTGGTGAAAAGATAATGTTTTCTGTTTTGAATTTTTCTTTTAAGCCTTTGGTGAATCCAACAGGAACGGTTGATTTAATAATCATCACTGCACTAGGATTGATCTCTAAAACTTGTTGCACCACACTTTCAACACTTTGGGTATTAAAGTAATTGGTTCGAGTATCATAATCGGTTGGTGTCGCAATAATCACAAAATCAGCATTCAGATAAGCTTCTTCAGGATTGGTTGTGGCTTTGAAGTTTAATTTTTTTTCTTTTAGAAACTCTGAAATATCAGCGTCTTGAATGGGTGATATTTTATTATTCAGTAGGTTGACTTTGTCTTGAATAATATCTATTGCAACAACTTCATGGTGTTGTGCAAAAATCATAGAGTTCGATAAGCCAACGTAACCTGTTCCAGCGACTGCTATTTTCATAAAAACCTAATCTAGAAAATGTGCTTGCAAAATGTATATCATGAATCAGTGAAACGATAAAAATGACTTATTCAAATCATAATTCAGCCGTTTAATGATAACGACATCATAACATATTCTCATGAAACAAATTGTTCAGCTTATGCAATCGAATACAGTAACTTGGCGACGGTAATGGTATGATAAGGTATTGCTCAGGTGGAAGATTGATGCATGCAGGTCAATGAATCAAATTTACAGTCGAATTTAGCTGAATCAGAACAAAATATTGTGCTGTGTATGAAGTGGGGCACCAAATATGGTGCTGATTATGTCAATCGACTCTACAACATGGTTAAGCGTCACACCACAGTCGATTTTCAAATGGTCTGTTTGACTGATCGCACAGAAGGCATCAATCCTGATGTGAAATGTTTTCCAATTCCTTCATTGGCACTTCCAGAGGGAAGCCCTGAACGTGGTTGGAATAAACTTTCAACTTTCGAGCCTGATTTATATGGTTTAAAAGGCAATTTATTGTTTTTAGACCTTGATGTGGTCATTGTGGATAATATTGATGGATTCTTTACTCATCCTGGAGAGTTCCTGATTATTCACGACTGGAAACGACCTTGGCGTGTGACAGGGAACAGTTCAGTTTATCGTTTTAAAATCGGTGCTTTTCCTGAGATATTATCGTATTTTCGTGAAAATTTTGACGAAGTTAGTCATAAATTCCGTAATGAGCAAGAATATCTTTCTTGGTACGTAAATCAGCAGAAAAAACTGAGCTATTGGCCGAAAGAATGGTGTAAGAGTTATAAATATCATTGCCTACAAAAGATTCCATTGGCGTATTTTAAGCCACCTATAAAACCACAAGATGCAAAAATTATCATTTTCCATGGTGAAATCAATCCGCCTGATGCTGTTTCTGGTGGTGGTGGTAAATGGTATCGTCATGTATTGCCATCTGATTGGATTAAAGATGCTTGGCAATAATAAAGTAAAATGATTGACAAAATTTGAGTGTAAGTTAGATGCAAGAGTTGGATATTGTTATTGCTTGGGTAGATGGCAATGACCTTGAATTAAAGCGTAAACGTCATAAGTATTTGACTGGTGAAGATGCATCAGATGCAGTCAGCGATACACGTTTTGCGAGCAATGATGAGATTTATTACAATATTGCGTCTATCTTGAAATATGTGCCATTTTGTCGCCGTATTCATATCGTCACAGACAATCAACAGCCGGAATTTTTAAATGAATTTGTTTCGCAGGGTTTGTGTGAAGCAGATAAAATTCGTGTTGTAGATCATCGTGAAATTTTTGCAGGCTATGAGCAGTTCTTGCCAACGTTTAATACACGTTCAATTGAGAGCATGTTGTGGAATATCCAAGGGCTTTCCGATTATTTTATCTACCTAAATGATGACTTTTTCTTTAATTCGACAGCGCAAACTGAAGACTTTCTAGAAAGTGATAAAATTGTGACTTATGGACATTGGAAGAGTTGCTTTAGTTATAAGACCAAACTGAAATATCGTAAGTTTTTGAACAAACATTTTAATAAACCAATTCAGCCTGGTCATGTAATCGGGCAGATGTTGGGCGCAGATATTTTAGGTTTGAAAGAGTTTTTTGAAATTCATCATTATCCTCATTGCGTAGATCGAAAAATTTTGAGTGAATATCTACTTAATCATCCTGATTTATTGGAAACTCAGATTAAGTATAAGTTTAGAAGCGTCGAACAGTTGAATCCAATTTCATTGATGAATCATTTGAAAATTCAAAAGGATGAAGCGGTTTTAAAGCCTGATTTAGAATTGGCTTATCTAAAAAATGCTGAGAGTATTGAAACTTTTGTTTCGGCTCTAAAGCAGAATGAGATTAAATATGGTTGTATCCAAAGTTTGGACCAACTCAATGCTCAAGATGCTGAAATTGTGCGAAATGCAATGATCGAAAAATTACGCGGTTATTTACCACAAGCTGTAATTTCTGCCAAAGTTTTATAATAGGAATTCTTCATGAAAGTTGAAACATATCTGATTAATTTAGATGGCAGTGATGAGCGTTTAAAAAATGCTTCAGAAATTTTGACAGCTCAAAATGTTAAGTTTGAAAGATTTCCTGCTGTAGATGGTCGTGGTAAGCCTTTAGAAGCCTTTGAAACTTATAATGATGATAAAGCAAAACAAGTCATGGGACGTAGCCTGCTTAATGGTGAGATTGGCTGCTATTTGAGTCATGTTGGATGTATCCAAAAATTTTTAGCTACTGATGCGGATTATCTTGTTGTTTTAGAAGATGATATGAAGCTGGCAGATGATTATAAAAAAAGTATAGATGAGATCTTAGATTTTTTACAAAATAATCAAACATTTGAATGGAACTTAATTAATATTGGTCCTAAGAAAAAGAAAATTTGTAAAACGCTTAAAACCTTTGACAGACATGAATTATTGCAGGCGTATTATTTCCCAATTCGAACTATTGGACTTGTCTGGTCGCGTAAAGGTGCTCAGGAATTCATTGAATGTGGATTAGAAATCTTTATGCCAGTTGATAATTTTTTACAAGCTTGGCTGAGTGAGAGCAGCAAAGGTTTATCTGTTTGGGAACCCTTGGTTAGACCAAGTGGCTTTGAAAGTGTGATTGATGTAAACAGAAGTAATAAGAAGAAGAATACACTCTCATTCAGTGTAAAAAAACAAATCAGAACTTGGAAAACTCGTTTTATCGCGATGAATAATAAATTATTAAATAAAAATGGAAGTAAAATTTAATACTTCCATTTTTAGATTTATGCTTTAAATATTGCTTTAATCTTTTCAAAAAGTCCTGTCGATATGGTCTGAGAGGATAGTGCAATTTTAGGGGATTCGTGAGGAAACAAGTTGTTAAGCTGGGTATAAACATTATGATCTATATAATGTTTAGACTCGTTATAACTTACATTGTCTACACGTTGAGTTTTCCAATTGTAATTGATAGCTTTGAAATGCGCATAATAGACACCTTTCAAACTCTTTAAATTAGTTTTTCGAATAGAGTGTACTTTCCATTGAGTTTGATCATCTAATTTAGAAGGGTTTATGCACCATTTATTATCACTATGCTTGTCATCTTTACTTCTATAGGCATAATTAAAGAAACGAGTCTCTTTATTATCCCCTAATGGAATGGATTGAATCCAATAGCCTGGATAGAGTAGCCCTTTATGATCAGCGAGTAATTCGAAAATAGACGATCCATTTGGAGTAATGACTAACTCATCAATATCTGCATTAATTACACCAGCAGAATATTTTAAGAAGCGGTGTTTTGCATGTTCAAACATACCATATTGGCAAAAGTCGGAATCCCAAGGTGTTTTACCTTTGCCACTATAAATACCACCTTGTGGTCCATATTTAAAATTCCAAGGAACTAGATAAATATCAATATCTAATTCTTTTTCTTCGAGGTAGATTTTAAGCTCATCAAGTGAGTAATTATTTGAATTATTGTCATAAAATAAAACAGTATCTATATGATGATATTTCTTATAAAACAAAATCCAATCATAAATCCATTCAAATTTATTATTTTTGGATAGCGTAAAAAGAACTTTTTTACCTTTGAATTCATTTAAGAAATGATTATTAACTTGGGTGTGAATTGAAATATCTTCATATTCCCAGGTAAGCTCATGCGGTTGTGTTTCAATTTGAGTAATATGATTACTTTGAGTGCGATCAAAATGAATAGTTTTAATATTTTGAGTATGATCTTGGTCATCTAATAAGATTTTACCATTCTCAATAAATTTTTCTAAGCCGTACAGAGGTGGCCCAGATAAGATAACTTTACCTTCAGAATAAAAAGTATCGAAACTTAATGTCTTGTAATCAAATTTCTCTTGGTAATCATCTGGTTGTAAATGTGCTTCACGAGGAGCTGTACGATTGTATGGCTTGTTATCTGGAATAATACAAGGAGATATTTTAACAATTTCAATCGTATGTTGAGACATGGGTACACCATAAAATACATAATAAAATCAAAGCATTATTTTTTGCTCGAATTCTGGTACTAATTTAACACTAATAATTGTTTTAATAAAGTTAAAAATTTTTAAAACGGATGTGTGAAGATGTTAAAATGCTAGTAATTCAACTGGTTATGTTTTTTATCGTGGAAGCTAAGAAATTTATTTTTGAATACCCACAAGATTGGGTAAAAAAAGCAGATCATCATAATATGATTTTTTTGAATAATATTACGACTAGTTTAATTGAGTTGAATTTAGTGGTGAGTTTGCTTCCAGTGAGCTATCCAACCTATGGAATACCTCGTAATAATACTTCGAATCCTTATTTATCGTTTCATAGTTATGAGAATCCATCAAATATCTGGTCCTATAAAGAGGCTCCTATAAAGGGGCTGTATTCTATAGATCCAAAGGGTTATGGTGGGTGGGCTGATATTGCTCAAAATTTAGATAAGTATAAGAGTGAAATTGAGAAAATTCAAAAACCAGATGATATTTTAGAGCCTTATATACAACAATTGAAAAAAGGGCTGTCTAAATATAAACAGTCAAAAGCTAAAGTGACTTTAGATGATGGTTTTATATTATTTGCACTTCAAGTTAGAACGGATAGTGTTGCTGATCACGCATATTTAGATGTTGTTGATGTTTTAAATGAAGTCTCTTTATTTGCTAAAAAATTTCAACAGAAAGTTGTGATTAAACTT
>NZ_SGSW01000120.1:0-2457 GCF_004209125.1 Acinetobacter sp. WCHAc060033
GAACGGGGTGTGAATGTTGATCACACGACTATTTACCGTTGGGTTCAACGTTATACGAATCTAAAAATGGGAGCCTATAGCTCCCATTTTTATTGTTAAACGTTGAATCCTATATGTTTTCCTGTTGGAAGCTCTACATCAATACGGAGCTTCCCACCCATTGCCTCAACATACTTTTTCATGGTTGAAATCTTAAGATCATTGCCACGATTTTCTATTGCTGAAAGCGATGGCTGTTTTATTCCCAAAGTTTCAGCAAGCTCTTTTTGAGAAATTTCGAGTTCTTCACGAATAAGATGAAGCTGATTTTCTAGCAGTAATTCATCTGCCATTTTTTGAATACGGGCTTGGCTCTCTGGAGAGCGGCTAGCTAACAATTCTTGCAGAGTCTTAGCCATTAGATTTATCTCCTAGGGTAGTGAGATGAAGTTGGTATTGTTCATCTGCAATATCCAGCATGTCTTTATAAAAACGCTTTTTACCGCCTTTATCAGCAATACATAGAACAATAGCCTGTCGTAAGGGATCAAATGCGAAGAAAGCTCTTAAGGGTCTACCGCGATGTTGAACGCGCAGTTCTTTCATATTGGTAAATTTAGACTCATACACAGTATCTACTAAAGGGCGGCCTAAACTCGGCCCCTGCTGCTGTAGAACAACCAGGGCAGCTAGGACCTTCTCTTGAGTAGATTCATCTTGCTGTTCAAGCCACTGATTAAATAGATCTGTCGTAATGACTGTCCACATACCACAACCAAAATATAGATTATAGTCTATATTTTAGAGGCATTATGCTTGTTTTGCAAATGAGAAATGATAGGTAATAAAAAACCCCGGCATCCTGCCGGGGTTTTTTATTGTCGCTGATTGTGCTGTTGTACCCTCTGGTCCATGTGCAATAACTTATAATTTTTGTTTTATGTTATGGAACTTCCTGTTCCTGATGAGTTCATCATAGGGAAATTCCACTGTTCCAGGTAGCCGCAAAGAGCCGATATGTATGTGCGTCAGGGCGTACAAAATAGCCTAAATTTTATCCACAAAAAATGTGGATAATTTGGGACATTGAGGCATTGATAAAATTTGAAAAAACTCAAAATTGACTATTTTTTAAACAATTTTATTGGCAAGAACTATCAAAACTGCTCATAAAAAAGCTGACTTGTTTCCAAGTCAGCTTTTCGACATCGTCGAGCATCACCACTATAACACAAGTGTATGATTTTTATATATTTAAAATATGCGTTTCGTATAACCACCATTATGTTAAATGAGGTACTTACATACGTCATTCCTCTCTAATTTCTACTGTATGGAATAATTCAATCAGTTTAGTATTAATGAAGTAGATATAAAACATCATCCGATGGTTTTATAAGAACAATAATTACATATGACACATTCTTCACATTTAGGTTTTCTTGCATGACATACTTTCATGCCATGTTGAATTAACCATTCGTGAGCATGCTTTTTAAATTCAATTGGTGTGATGGTATTTATAGTCTCAGCTGCAATTTCAGCCGAAGATGTTTTCACGATACCTAGCCTATTTAGTAGTCTTAAAATGTGCGTATCTACAGCGATACTAGGGGTGTCGAATACAAAATTCATCATAATATCTGCAACCTTTGGCCCAACTCCTTGCAATGAGAGTAAGTCTTTTTTGTTGCTTGGTATCTCACCATTAAACTTAGTAATAATCTGATGAGCCATAACTTTTAGGTTTTTAGTTTTACGATTGTAATGTGCTACAGGTTTAATTATTTCTCTTAATTCTTCATCCTCTAGTTTTAATAGTTCCTCAAATGTTGATACCTTTTCATATAACGGAACGCATGCTTTTACAACTCTGCTAGTCGTAGTCATAGTTGATAAGCAGACAGAAACCAGACTTTTAAAAGGATTGCTTGATAATCCATTGGTCATCCATGGATCATCTGTATTCTCGAAAATTTCATAGGTCTGGCTTAAGATTAAGTAAATTTTCGAAATTTTTTCTGGATTTGTAGTCATGAAAGAAATCTAAACTATTAAAAGTGCTTTAACTTTATAAAAATTTAAGAAAAAATGTCAGTATTACTTTTCATTTTTATTAGTAGATAAAAGATCATTTATAAAAAATTGAACTTACACAAATAGTTTACAAGCTCTGGTTAAGATTTTCTAAAATTAACATAATACACCTTATACGAAATTAATTAAAAATTTGTTTTAATTCAATGGTATATAACATTTTTAAAAGCCCATATCCTCCGGATTGGGCTTTTTTAATGAATTATCAAGTTCCACGCTCATTATTTGTGATGAGTACCGTAAAAGAACCCAGTCAAAATTCTGTGTAACTGCTATTTGCTAACAGGAATCTCAATCTCTCACAGAGGTGGATCAGGAAATTTGAACAACACCTATAAGTGATATTTTGCTCCCCGAATGATGTTATAAACATCGATATAA
>NZ_SGSW01000121.1:0-2162 GCF_004209125.1 Acinetobacter sp. WCHAc060033
GTCCGGGAAGGGGATAGGGTGATTGTACATTCCATGGATCGTTTTGCACGAAGTCTAAAAGATTTGGTCACTGAAGTAGATAAACTGGTCAAAAGAGGGATCGCCATCCAGTTTGTAAAAGAGAATATTACTTTTACTGCCCAATCCACGCCGATGGATAATTTGATGCTGCAACTGATGGGTGCTTTTGCTCAATTCGAGCGGGAAATTATCTTAGAACGTCAGAAAGAAGGGATTAAGATCGCAGCAGCTCAGGGCAAATATAAAGGTCGTGTCCATAAATTGAATCCAGATCAAGCTAAAGCATTACTGCAAGCCTGGAAAGAAGGGAAGTATTCATCAAAAGTTGATCTGGCAAAAGCGTTTGGTATCAGTAGACAGGCTGTCTATCGGTATTTAAAACAAATTAATTAGTCACTAGATGGACTGAAAGGTGCCTACAAAATCAGTGGCTATTCAGATATTACAATTAGCTACCAAAAAAGTAGAGATGGTCTGCATCTACTCGTGGACTCTACTGGCTTGAAGTTTCTAGGTGAAGGTGAATGGAAATGCAAGAAACATGGATCTGAATATCGTCGCCAATGGCGTAAGCTCCATATTGCTATAGAAGCTGAAACCCTTCAAATACGTGCAGTACAACTCACGACAAATAATGTCAGCGATTCACAAGTGCTCGAAGATTTACTTTCTCAAGTTCCCTTGGATGAACGAATTGATTCAGTCTATACAGATGGTGCTTATGACACAAAGCACTGCCGACAAGTCATTTTAAATCGTGATGCACATGCGGTCATTCCACCCAGGAAGAATGCAAAGCCTTGGAAAGATCAGCAAGTCAGGTCTATAGAACGAAATGAGTTATTGAAAACAGTCAAACTGCTAGGAAGGTCACTTTGGAAAAAGTGGTCTGGTTATCATCGTCGAAGTTTGGTGGAAACCAAGATGCATTGCATCAAATTATTAGGCGATAAATTAACAGCAAGGAGTTTTCCTAGTCAGGTGAATGAGATTCATGCACGCGTAGCCGTCTTGAACAAATTCACAGAATTGGGGCGCCCTCACACCCAAGTTGTCACTTGAATTTGGCTCAATTAGGATCGCTCTATCTTTCAAACCTTTATGCAACAAAGCCAGTCCCTATGTTAATTTGAAGAATGCCTCAATCTGACGGCTGCGAACCGCCAGGGACAGGCGCAATGTCAGATTCTGTCGCGGCCTTGGCGCGTGCCTGGAAGCGTTCATAGCAATCCAGCCCGCAGAAATGTTCGACGTATTCCGCGCCTTCCGGGGTGAAGGCGGCATCGAGCGGAATTTCTTTGCAGCATACGCAGCAGGTGGTGCAACTGGCAGTGTTCGGGGCGTTTGCGTTCATGGTGGTACTCCTCCAGATTGGTAGCGAAGCTCAAAGCTGCCCACTCTCGGCTGGCTGGGAAGCGGTCATGATCTTCCCTTGAAGGCCCGCAGCAGCCGCGTCACAGACAGGACAAACAAGCCGGTCAGCGTGAGGGCTGCAATACCCCAGTGCTCCCCGATGAACGCGCCGGCCGTCGTGCCGGCTAGCACAATGGCGAGAATCGGCAAATGGCAGGGACAGGTGAGCACGGCCAGCGCGCCCCACAAGTAGCCGGTGATCGGTTTGTGCGTCTCAGACGGCAAGTGCTCTGGGCTGTTCATGGCAGACTCTCCGCGTGCTGTGCCGGTTCGGTTGGCATGGCGGCCAGTTGCATTTCGAGGCTGGCCAGGGCCTCGCGCCGACGCTCGACGAGTTGCCGCAACACGGCAAGCTGCGCAGACGCACCGTCACCGTCCGCAGCATCCAGCGCCCGGCACAGCCGCGCCAGCACATCCAGGCCGATGCCCGCTTCGAAGGCGGCCCGCACGAAGCGTAGCCGTTGCAAGGCGGCATCGTTGAACAGGCCGTAGCCGCCTGGGGTGCACGCCACCGGCCGCAGCAATCCACGCAGCAGGTAGTCGCGCACGATATGCACACTCACGCCCGCGTCATGTGCTAAGCGGGAAACTGTATAAGCGCTCACTGAACACCTCCTTTTCCTCACCCTGCGCAGCACAGGACAGTTACGTCCCGCTAGGCGATGACAGCTGTCGAGCAAGCTCTTGCCCAAGGCGAAAGGCCTCTTCGACGCCCACAACTTCGGCAC
>NZ_SGSW01000122.1:0-2120 GCF_004209125.1 Acinetobacter sp. WCHAc060033
TTCATAAGCAATTAGGATTAAGGCTGAGACCATCAGCACAACAAAAATGAGTTCCACTCTAGTTAACATATTAATTCCTTTTACTTTTCACTTAATTTATATAGCAGTTAAGTCGCAGCATCAATGACATAACATGACATGGAAAATAATCAAAAAGACAGAATTTGGATTTTCATCAAATCTGCTGTTTGCATACTTCAACAGTAGTTTTGAATGTTTCACTTAACCTTTAAACTTTTTCTAAAATTAAATATATTTACATATACGTTCTAAAATTTGATAGAATTTATTAAAACTTTAGATTCTAAGTGTAAATAATGAGAAGCGCTAATATTCGACGTGATGGCTACTTAAAATTTCTGAATACATGGCAAGACCGTGATGTCATTAAAGTACTTTCAGGTGTGCGTCGCTCTGGAAAATCCACCTTATTGGCGATGTTTCAACAAGACCTAAAAGCACAGGGTGTACAAGCCGAAAACATCATTGCTATCAATTTCGAATTTATGGAATTTGAAGAACTCACAGATTACCGTAAACTACATGATTATGTACTGTCTAAAGTTGATAAAAGTAAAAAAAACTATGTTTTTTTAGATGAAATACAACATGTTACCAATTTTGAGAAAGTGGTCGACTCTTTATATGTTCGGGATTATATCGATTTATATATTACAGGCTCAAACGCATTCTTTCTAAGTGGAGAACTTGCGACTTTACTTACAGGACGCTATATCGAGCAACATGTTCTACCTTTGTCATTCCAAGAATTTAAACAGTGGCATATTGAAAATAATCCGATCATCCAACAATTATCCAATCGTGATTTGTATGCCATGTATACGCGCAGTAGTTTCCCTTATACGCTTGCCATGACTAGCCAGCAAGAAACTTATGATTACTTGCAAGCGGTCTATGCCAGTGTAATGTTTAAAGATGTTATTCCCCGTTTGAATACTGCCGATATTAACTCTCTCGAGCGTGTCGCAAGATATTTGGCAAGCGTGACAGGCTCACCTATTTCCATCAATAAAATTAAAAATACCTTTGTTTCAAGTGGGGTTAAAATTTCATTTGAAACAGTAAAACGCTATATTCAGGGCTTACAGGACAGTTTGTTATTTTATAGTGCTGCACAATTTAAAGTACGCGGGCGTGAGTTATTACAATCCTCTGAAAAATACTATTTAGTTGATGTCGGATTGCGCCGGATTATGTTGCCTGATGCTAATGCTGATCAAGGTCATATCTTAGAAAATGTAATTTATCTTGAGCTTATCAGACGAGGTTATACGGTCTATGTAGGGCGGGTTGATGAATATGAAATTGATTTTGTTGCTGTCGATACTTTACAGAATTTAACTTATTATCAAGTGGCATTAGAAACGCTCAATGAGGAGACACTCAGCCGAGAGTTACGTCCATTACAGAAAATTTCTGATTCGTATCCCAAATATTTACTTACCTTAGACACGATAGGGGCTGAAGCAAATTATAATGGTATTGTAAAAATGAGTGCTCTCGATTGGTTGCTATCTGAAAATAAGTAAAGTTGAGGGTAGACATGAATACTCTTATTTATTGATTAAAGCTCAAAGACTTTTCAGCATCATCCAAGAATGTATTCAAGCATAATTTCTGCTCCAATTGTGATGGATCGATTTACCTCGATTCGATTGAGTCAGACCCTCATGATTGAGCCAGAGTCGCTTACTGAAAGTAGCGAGAATTGCGCTGGAGTTTCTGAAGGATATTAATTCCTTAGTTTGCCCATTCATCCATGTGGGCATTTTTTTTGATCAAAATACAATGCTGTTCTTGCTAAAAAATGACGGCACCCACCATAAAACACAATATTCCAAAAATGATCCAAGGCCAGATCTTTGTCTTCGGTTGTTCTAAACTCTGAGGATTATATTCCGTGTGTTCTAGCGATGTCGGTTGTGGAACACGGGTCTTTTTAGAGTAAGGTTGGTGTTTAGAGTAAGATAGTCCCGTACCTGGAATGCCGACACTGGTTCGCGTACCTTTTTTCCCAATATTTAGAGAAGTACCAGGTTTGCCAATGCTGGCACTGCTGATGCCTTTATGGGTCAGATTAATTTTAAAACCCGGGAATA
>NZ_SGSW01000123.1:0-2103 GCF_004209125.1 Acinetobacter sp. WCHAc060033
CTCGATAGGTATAGTAGAGTGATATCTCGATAGGTATAGTGTTTTGCAGTTTAGAGGAGATATCGCGATGCATACGCGGAAGGCAATAACGGAGGCGCTTCAAAAACTCGGAGTCCAAACCGGTGACCTCTTGATGGTGCATGCCTCACTTAAAGCGATTGGTCCGGTCGAAGGAGGAGCGGAGACGGTCGTTGCCGCGTTACGCTCCGCGGTTGGGCCGACTGGCACTGTGATGGGATACGCGTCGTGGGACCGATCACCCTACGAGGAGACTCTGAATGGCGCTCGGCTGGATGACGAAGCCCGCCGTACCTGGCTGCCGTTCGATCCCGCAACAGCCGGGACTTACCGTGGGTTCGGCCTGCTGAATCAATTTCTGGTTCAAGCCCCCGGCGCGCGGCGCAGCGCGCACCCCGATGCATCGATGGTCGCGGTTGGTCCGCTGGCTGAAACGCTGACGGAGCCTCACGAACTCGGTCACGCCTTGGGGGAAGGATCGCCCGTCGAGCGGTTCGTTCGCCTTGGCGGGAAGGCCCTGCTGTTGGGTGCGCCGCTAAACTCCGTTACCGCATTGCACTACGCCGAGGCGGTTGCCGATATCCCCAACAAACGGTGGGTGACGTATGAGATGCCGATGCTTGGAAGAGACGGTGAAGTCGCCTGGAAAACGGCATCGGATTACGATTCAAACGGCATTCTCGATTGCTTTGCTATCGAAGGAAAGCCGGATGCGGTTGAAACTATAGCAAATGCTTACGTGAAGCTCGGTCGCCATCGAGAAGGTGTCGTGGGCTTTGCTCAGTGCTACCTGTTCGACGCGCAGGACATCGTGACGTTCGGCGTCACCTATCTTGAGAAGCATTTCGGAACCACTCCGATCGTGCCTCCGCACGAGGCCGTCGAGCGCTCTTGCGAGCCTTCAGGTTAGAGGCCGTCGACAATGATAATCTGGATCAACGGACCTTTCGGCGCCGGAAAGACGACGCTCGCTAAGCGGCTGCGCGATCGGCGTTCCAAATCGCTGATCTTTGACCCCGAGGAAATCGGGTTCGTGGTGAAAGAAACGGTCCCCATGCCAGCGAGCGGAGACTATCAGGATCTCCCCTTGTGGAGGGGACTTACGATCGCGGCGGTCAGGGAGATTCGAAGGAATTACTCGCAGGACATCATCATCCCAATGACGCTCGTGCACCCGGACTATCTGACTGAGATACTCGACGGGGTAAGGCGGATCGACGATCAGCTGCTGCACATCTTTCTGACGCTCAACGAGGACCTATTGCGTCACCGGATCGCGAACCAGACCATGCATCCTGACCCGAATCGAAATGCGGAGATTCGAGAGTGGCGATTAGCGAATGTCGCCCGATGCTTGGCCGCAAGGGAACGGCTTCCATGCACAACCCGTGTTCTCGATAGTGGTGCACACACCAGCGATGAACTCGCAGCGATGGTGCTCGACGGAATCGATGGGCGCACCTGATCGCCTTCGACGCCTGCGCAAAGCGTAGCGCGAGGGTGGCGGGCTCACGACCAAACGCCCAGAGGTCGATCATCGCAGGGATGTTTGGCTTTGTGGTGCGGACGACGGGACTCGAACCCGTACTCTCACAGAGAAGCAGATTTTCGTACCACCTCGACTTTCGCCGCCGTCTGATGACGTTCGTGGTCTGGACTGTCCCTTCGCCATTGCCCGAAGGCTTTAGGCGCCGCCCGTCCAGTCTCTACACCTTCCCCCGAAGGGGCTTGGCTCGGGATTGGCTTAGGGTATTGCCCGTTAGCGTTCCCCGACTTTGAGCGGTTCTACTCCGCGGATTTCCCCGCGGGCACTCCAATTTTAAAGTCTGCTGCGTCTACCGATTTCGCCACGTCCGCCTTTTTTCGCCGTTCCTAGCGCTCGTGCGATGCACCTATGTTGCACCTAGCGCCGAATCGTTCTTCGTCATCCTGAAAAACCACGTCTCCTAAAGCCTTGCATAGCTTATCTTTTCTCCACCACGAACTTTTTTGGGCACTGTTGCAAATAGTCGGTGGTGATAAACTTATCATCCCCTTTTGCTGATGGAGCTGCACATGAACCCATTCAAAGGCCGGCATTTTCAG
>NZ_SGSW01000124.1:0-2089 GCF_004209125.1 Acinetobacter sp. WCHAc060033
GCATTCGCTTCTTTCGGAGATCCAGCTTTTTGAGCGCGTTCAATTAATTCTGCAAGTAATTTTTGATATTGGTCTTCATTGGCTTTCTGAACGATTTCCTCATTACTCAAACTATCTTCAATAATATCAATATGACCTTGCGCAATAATTGTAATACCAGATGTATTTAGATCAGCTAGTTTCCCACTAAAACACTCATTAAGGTCTTTGTGTTGCTCATCGCTTAAAGTTCCATTTGCTGAAAAAGTAGAGCGGATCTTCATAAGATCTTCAGTTGTAGTAGCTTGCTCAATTTGATACTCGAATGAAGCATAAAGGTCATCAGCAGTAGATTGCTCAACAACAGGCTTTATTTCTTCTTTAGGAGGTGCATCATTTAAATTACAGACAGAACCTCTAATATCATCAGCAGGGCGGCTATTAGGTTTATGTGTTTCAACAACTTCAGACGTATTATTTTTAGCTTCTCCCCATGGTTCATCCGTGCTTTCAGTGCCTTTAGGTGTAACTGTTTTTGCTACATCAAGATTCACATCTGTTTTTTTGCGAGTTTCACGCTTTTTAGGTTCGCGATTTTTTGTAGCTAAAGCAGCTAAAAGTTCCTTGTAATCGACTTCCTGAAAATAGATTTCTGTTTCAATTCCAAGGGCTTTTTGAATTGCTTTAATTTGATTTGCCGCATTTTCACGATCACGCTGAACAAAGCCTGATATAACAGCATCTCGCATTTCAACTCGATCTGGGATGAATTGGCATTTAGTGATACGACTGTAATTTTCACAAATATAGATTTCTTGATCAGCGACTAATTCATCGATAGAAAAAGGTTTGAGAAAGCTAATACCAGCCAATTCAATAAAATCAATCTTTATGCAAAATTCATAACCAGGCATTGCAAAAACTGTGGCAGGGAATTGATCTAAATCAGTGAAGTCCATCAATTCACCTGCAGCGCGGCACATAATATTTTTACCAGACATTAAGGCTGCGAATGCTTCATTACCATTTAATATATTCATGCTGACCATCCCTCCATGTCTGACTTTGCTTGGCATGCATTAAGAATTTGTTGTTCGTATTTGGTACCACGGAAATAATCTGCTGGACGATTCAAAACATTTGCATTCGAAGCATTCTTAATGTCTTTGAGTGCTAATTGGTAATCGCTATCAAGGCGTGCATCATTTTCAGCTTGAAGTTGTTGCTCATTGTCTTGATGGGCTTGTTTGTTACGCTGAATGATTGTTTGAATACCATTACATGTTTCATCAAACTTTTGCTGTTGAACATCATGAAGACTATTAAGCCCACGTTTAGCGCAGAAATTTTCAATATTAATACCAGCTTGAAGCATGAGTGCTTCCAACTCAAAATATTGATTTCCAGTAATACAGGCATCCGCCGAACCTGAAACAAGCCATTGCTTCAAGGCTGCACCATCATTTTCACTCAGCATTCTTGATTCAAGAAACAGGCGTGTACGGTCTTTTGTCGCAATTGCGATTTTGTCATGAGTGAGATCTAGTACAGTGGTAAATTCATACTCAATACCATCTCGCTGTTCGGCTTTCATGCCAATTTTTTCAACTTTCTTTTTGCCATTATCATTGGTTTGCACTGTTTCCATTTTTGAGCGCAATGTCACAATGATGTTGATACTTGACTGAAGAATTGCATCGATAAATTTACGATGACGCGGAGTAACTTGACTCCATGCACCCCAGCTATTTCCTTTAAATGTTGTAGAAGCTAATTTATCTACGATTTCGAGACAACCACCAACACCAGACCATTCATGTGTGATGCTATCGATAATTAATGTATCAAAGCCTGCATTTTCAGCTGCCTTAATAGCTTCAATAAATTTTTCAGGGGAGTAAGGTGGTTGTAGGTTGGCATGTTCAAAATCAACGATGTCATCGTACAATTCAGCACTACTATTTTCAGTATCAACCACAGCAATACGACCACCAATACCTTTAGCGAGAATTAACGCACCAAAGGTTTTACCTGAGCCTGTAGGACCTGCAATTGCTAAACGGAGTTTTGCATTTTTACGCTGTGCTTTTTTAAAGAATACAGTCATGAT
>NZ_SGSW01000125.1:0-2027 GCF_004209125.1 Acinetobacter sp. WCHAc060033
AGTTTTTAATATCATCTTTAAAAATATATAAGCAGGCAGTACCAAATAGCAAAGTTGTAGCTAGATTAAAAAATATTTTAATCATTTCGTAAAAATCTTGATTTGGTTGTCCAAGATCATTGTACCAGTGGCTACTTATAAAATTCCCAATGTTATACCCTGCCAACATTCCTACAAGTGTATAAATAATTATCATCAGAATTTTAGATTTATACTTAGTGTTTTTCATTAAAATTTTCCATTTGCTCTATGTTCTCATAGTAATCTAATTCAGTTACTTTCAACTCTAACAATATTGAGTGATAAAAGTTTAATGGTAGATTCAAAAGTTCATTGTGTACCGCCCATAAATCAACTTCAGATTTAAAAAGCTTAGTGTATCTTGGTTTGCCTTTTTGGATTCTTTCGCTTTCTTCTGCAATTAGTTCGGCTCTAATTTTATTTAACATATTGATCATATCTATAGCTGTTTGATCTATTGTATAGATATATGAAGTTTTGCCATTCATCCATAATTGAGCATCACGCTTATTGAACTTTGTATTTTCTTCATAGACTACATTATAAAAATCTATAACCTGTTCCCGACTGTATAAGCCATTCTTAAAGCATTCTATTTTGAACTGTGCATTATTCATATTAGTGACCTCAATAACTTTATGTTAGCTCTTACCTGTTAAGACTATGCTTTTTTGCATATCCATAAATTTGATTCGCAATGAACCGCAATTTTTTTGCTTCATTGGAATATCACCCGCAAAAAAATTGCGGGCGACTTTATCACCACTTTTTTGGTTTCTATATTTGATTTAAAACCAGTAATGTTGATTCTAAATCTTCAATATGTACACCTAGTTTTTGGGCTAGTCTGTGCATGTTTTTATCATCAAGTATTCTTAGCGCTTTGTGTAATGATGCATAATTATTTAATGTAGAAAACTCCTCTATTTTATCATCAATGTAAACTTGATCTAACCCAGCATCTTTAAAACACTCGATCACCTTTAGCCCAACAAAAGATAATTTTTCAATCATTTTAACCTTTCCTTAAATTGCTTCATTGATTAGTAAAGAAAGCCCCGCAGGGCTTACTTTATTATATTTGATCTATAAGGCTTATTACTCGTTTAGATGCGTATATCCCATTTGCATTTAACTGGCGTACCCAAGCGCCCCGACTTGGCGACCATTTAAAACCATTACTTTTTAAAATTTGGCGTATTTCTTCCGTAGGTTTACCATCAAATATAAACATGCAACGGTTTTCTATTTTGCATTCTGTATATTTATAAAGATCGTTCTCAACTTCATTTGAAGTTCTATTTTCAAGTGTTTGCAATTCTGCAATACGCTTTTTCAAGCGGTTAATTTCAGCATTATTATTCTGAAGTGAATAGCTTGCAAAACCAATTGAGCCATATTTAGGATTTAATACGTCTATAGCTTTTTCTTCAGAGAATCCAAGTTCAATTAATCCCTCTAAACGTGCATTGTGTTCGGGAAATTTTTTAATTAACTTGTTAGCCTTTTTCATTAACTCTTGCGCCTGCTGTAACTTCTCAAGCTTGCTTTTAAGTTTTTCTATTGCATTAGGGTCGTCACTTGAAATACCGCCCTTGCCTACGCTATCAGCTTTATTTTGATAGTATTCGGCTTTCTTCATTTCCTGAACTGATTTACCCATAATAGAGTGAATTTTAGAACGAAAGTTTCTATCTCGTTTTTCACTATGATGACCAACTAAAACTGGCTGTCCAAACGGTATACATTCAACCATTTGATTTGAACGTGTCGCCAATACTGTGCTTTTTACTGTTGCTTTATCAGCTAAAGCTTCATAACGATCTAAGCGGTTTTGTTGGCGTTCTTCATAACGGTTTAAGCGTTCTGCTTTGATTGCATCATTGTTATTTTGGTCGTTCATAATTCAATACCTTTTTAATTTAAGTCGCCAATCGACTTAATAAAAACATTATACCTAAATTGATTTGTTAGTACAAAACAATATATGTAAACAAGTGTAATTT
>NZ_SGSW01000126.1:0-1960 GCF_004209125.1 Acinetobacter sp. WCHAc060033
TGTTAGCGGCAATGTAAAAATGACCCCCCAACAGCATTTGAAAATTGACCCCCTTGGTTAATATAGTGGTCTTTTTGGACTGCTCAACATGTTAACTTTGGAGCAAGCAGTGACAATCCAAATACTTCATCAACAAGGTCAATCTATTAAGGCAATTAGCCGCGAACTCGGTATTTCTAGAAATACTGTGCGTAAATATTTACGATCTCAAGTAACACCTAAATATCAACGAACACAATCTAAAGTGAGTATTCTTGAGCCTTATAAACCGTATTTAATCAAACGTGTAAATGCCGCCGATCCAGAATGGATACCGGCTGCAGTGTTGTATCAAGAAATCTTGCAAAAAGGCTACACGGGGAAAATTAGAACACTACAAAATTATCTCAATACATTAAAGCCAACTAAACAACCAGAGCCGATTAAGCGATTTGAGACTCAACCAGGTCAACAAATGCAGGTTGATTTCACAACAATTCGACGTCATCACACCACATTAAAAGCATTTGTTGCAACTTTGGGATACTCTAGAGCAACCTTTGTTAAGTTTTATGATCATGAACGTTCTGATGCATGGATTGATGGCTTAGAAAGTGCTTTTCAGTTCTTTGGTGGTGTTCCTAAAGATGTATTATTTGATAATGCTAAGGCCATTATCATTGAACGTGATGCTTATCAAGATGGTCAACATCGCTGGAATGCTAAATTACTTGATTGTGCTAAGAAATATAACTTCCGACCACGTGTTTGTAAGCCATATCGTGCGCAAACAAAAGGTAAAGTAGAACGCTTTAATAGTTATTTGAAATCAAGTTTTATCGTGCCATTAAAAGCAAGTTTAAAGGTGGTTGACCTTAGCTTAGATGTTGATATGGCAAATGCCTATATTGGTCGATGGCTTAGTGAAACAGCAAATCAACGCATTCATGCAACAACTAAAGAAAAACCAAGTACTCGTTTGCTTGAAGAACAACAATATTTTTCTTCATTACCTTTATTTAATGATGGTTCTAAAAAATCTGTAATTGATGATGTTAGCCCATCATCACTCATACCTCATGAGAGTGTTCAACACCCCTTATCAATCTATGATGAATTACTGGAGGTTTCTTAATGAATTTACAGTATGAGCGTATTGAACAGCTTTGCCGTCAGCTTGGTCTACAAACAGTGGCATCACAATGGTCACATCATGCACAACAAACCTTAGCAAAGGATGGCAGTTATGCAGATTTCGTTGAAGCTATGCTATTACATGAATACACAGCCAAGCAGCAACGTAGTCAACAGATTCTTTTACAACTTTCAGGTCTTACTCAAATCAAAACGTTGGAGGCTTATGATTTTAATTATGCTTTAGGTGCTCCAAAGTCGCAGTTGCTTGAACTATTTAATTTAAGCTTTATTCCAAGAGCTGAAAATGTTGTATTTATTGGTGCAAGTGGTGTTGGGAAAACACATCTATCAATGGCTTTAGGCTATAAGGCAATTATGAATAATATTAAGACTAAGTTTATTACTGCAGCTGATTTAATGTTGCAACTTAGCCTAGCTTATCAACAAGGTAAATTAAAAAACTACATGCAACGTGTTGTACTTGCTCCAAAGTTATTGATTATCGATGAAATAGGATATTTACCATTTGGTCGTGAAGAAGCAAATTTATTTTTTAATGTTATTGCCAAGCGCTATGAAAAAGGCAGTACGATTTTGACCAGTAATTTACCATTTAGCCAGTGGTCTAAATCATTCGCAGATGATGTTACTTTGACAGCAGCAATGTTGGATCGTTTATTACATCATTGTCATGTTGTACAAATATCTGGGGAAAGTTATCGTCTAAAAGATAAAAAGAGAGTAGGAATTCAACCACAAATTGAGTCTTAATAAATCATCAAAGGGGTCAATTTTACTTTGCTGTTTTAAGGTAAAAGGGGTCAGTTTTAAATTGCCGTTGACA
>NZ_SGSW01000127.1:0-1951 GCF_004209125.1 Acinetobacter sp. WCHAc060033
CCTTGATGACGAGACATTCAAGCACCTTTTTTTTATTTCAGAGAATATCTTTTAGCTTTTGAACTTATTCTTGTTCTTTTATATCTGAAAAATAGAGATAAAACAAAACATGTTCAAGACCTCTATAAAAATCAATCTCGCCTTGCTCAACTTCATTAGACATAAAAAAAGCAATCCGAAGATTGCTTTTGATCATGCCAAATCAATTTTTAAATAATCAAATCATTCACTTTATGAGCGAATGAACAATCATCTATTATTGATCAATAATATCAGTACCTTTTGGTGGTACAAAGTTAAATGTCGATGCCGGAATTGATGCATTTACATTGACATTGTTAAAACGTACAGTCGTTGTTTGACCCAATGAATCTTGTAAAATCATCAACGTCGGCGCATTTTTTGCCCCAAAACTAATGGTCAAACTTTGGAATGCGCCATCTTTTTGTTTAGGATAAAGCGTGTAATAAGTTTTGCCTGCATTTGGCTGTGTAATACGATATGCCTTTTGAATTTGTTGGGCATTACCACTCAATAATAATGCTGGAGTATTGGCAACCTGCTCATCTAAGCTTTGACGAACAGCTTGCTGCAAGTCTGGATCATAAATCCATACTGTACGTCCTGAAGTCACGATCGTTTGTTTTGATGGTGTTGTGGTTTGCCAAAAGAATTTACCAGGACGTTCAACTTTCATCACCCCTTTAAAGGTCTGATTCATATGTTGAGCTGTTAAACCTTTCTTCTGAGCGACTTTACCTGTTTGCGTCACTTTCGTTGTTTGTTCAAAGTTTGCAGTAAAGCTCTTCATGCCACTCAATTGTTTCACCAAGTTCGCAGTCGCTTGTTGCTCCGATGCAGCAGTTGCTGCAAAAACTGTTGTGCTCATCATGACTGGTGCAAGCAAAGCCGCACTCATTGCTACTGCACCCATCGTTTTACGAAGCATTTTCATAGGTTCACCTTTTCTATACCTGTACCAAATAAGTCGATACAGTTGTTATTTATTCGATGACCTATCTTAAACCAAATTGGGCAGGTAATAATTGAGAAAATAAGAAGTTTTGTATTGTTATTGGATAGAAATGTAGAAATTCATTCATGATGATGGAGATCTAATTCTGACTGATTCAGCGCAAATAGTTTTCCAGATCATAAAAAACCCGCAATAAAGCGGGTCTTTTTTGTACTCTTAAAGCTTACACTTCAACAGATACATAGCGACGGCCAAATTGACCTTTCACTTCAAATTTGATTACGCCGTCAGCAGTAGCGAACAAAGTATGGTCACGGCCCATACCTACGTTTGCACCAGCGTGGAATTCAGTACCACGTTGACGAACGATAATGTTACCAGCAGTCACAGCTTGACCACCGTACATTTTAACACCTAACATTTTAGGATTCGAGTCACGACCGTTTTTAGTCGAACCACCGGCTTTTTTAGTTGCCATGTCTATTTACTCCTAGTGATTAGCCTGCGATCGCAGTAATTTTCAACTCAGTGAACCATTGACGGTGACCTTGTTGTTTACGGTAATGTTTACGACGACGCATTTTAACAATACGGATTTTGTCGTGACGACCATGACCAACCACTTCTGCAGTTACTTTTGCGCCAGCAACAACTGGAGCACCGATTTGAATGCTTTCGCCATTCACAACCATTAATACATCATCAAATGTAATAGTTGCGCCAGTTTCAGCTTTCAACAATTCTACTTTAAGGGTTTCACCCTCAACAACACGGTGCTGTTTACCACCGCTTTGGATTACTGCGTACATAACGTACTCCAACTTGCCCGTGTCGTCGTGCCGATAAAGGAAGATATCGATCTTAAGACGAACGCCACTGGGGGTTATACAAGGGCAAGGATTTTAAGTGATAATGGATTAAACAACAAGTCATTTCCATCAAATATTACACTTGTATGCAATTTAATCTAAATAT
>NZ_SGSW01000128.1:0-1949 GCF_004209125.1 Acinetobacter sp. WCHAc060033
CCGTTTTTCCATTTCTGGAGCATAACGCTGAACCCAACGATAAATTGTACTGTGATCCACATTTATGCCTCGTTCAGCGAGCATTTCTTGAAGTTCACGATAGCTGATGCCATATTTACAATACCAACGAACAGCCCAAAGAATGATTTCACCTTGAAAGTGCCGACCGTGGAAGGGATTCATCTGCTGTATCTCGAAATAAATAAGATATTTAGCTTATCATGTCAGCCTATTTGCAACAGTGCCTCATGACTACTATGTCTGTGAAACAACAACAGATAAGCAAGCGCATAATTGGGTCTATGACATCGAGTCTAATTAATCAAATATATTTTTATTCAGTGAGTAAAATTATAACGAAGTTTCTGTAATGGACAGATATTAAAAAGCCCCCTTATTCAGGGGGCAGGTTGTATAGATATAACTATACTTATAAAATTTTAATTTTGTTATAGATATTAAATTACCAATAGCCCAGCATCTTCCACCAAAGTCCGCCCAATACAATAAAAATAGCTATATTGATAATGCTCATAGCAAAACCAGCTTTCCACCATTCACCAAGCGTTGTATAACCTGAACCATAAATAATAGGGGATGTACCTGTCGCATAATGAGTCAGCGTCATCATAATGCTTGATGCTGCTGCCATAATCAGTGCAAAGAACATTGGAGGAGCACCTAGTGCGATACCTGCAATGTAGAATGCTGAAAACATAGCGGTAATATGTGCAGTAGTACTGGCAAAAATATAGTGAGCGTACATATAAGCAAATAGTAAAAGCATGGAAGCAGGAACCCACGTTAAGCCAAGCTGTCCAATGCTAGTTTGTAAAACACCAGAAAACCAAGCGATTAAGCCGAGCTTATTTAAAAAGGTCGCCATCATGACCAATGCAGCAAACCAAGTTACTGTATCCCATGCACTCTTTTGAGTTAAGACATCATCCCAAGTTAAAACTCCTGTAAGCAGAAGGAGTGATAAACCAATAAACGCGGTTGTAGTTGGGTCTAAAGTCCACATATCACCCAACAACATGGCAGGAATACCTGCCCAGAGTAATAATAAAATTCCAAATACAGCCAACATAATCATTTCATGTAAGGTAATGGGACCCATTTCTTGTAAACGGTCTTTGGCAAATTGTGCAGCATTTGGTGTTTTTTTAATTTCAGGTGGGTACATAAAGTAAAGCGCAATCGGCATAAATGCTAATGCAACAACACCTGGTAAAACCATTGCTAATGCCCATGTGGTCCAACTCAAATGGATTTGACTATTGGTCGCTTTCGCAATGAGTTCAACGACTAAAGGGTTGGGTGCAGTAGCCGTAATAAACATGGCAGAAGTAATAGGATTTGAATGGTAATTGACCAAAGCAAGATATTTACCAATTTTACCTTCAGTGCCTTTTTCTGGATCTGAGTCAAAACTCGTTGCAATCGAGCGCACGATAGGGTGAATAATTCCGCCTCCACGTGCTGTATTACTTGGGGTAACAGGTGCAAGAATGAGTTCAGATAATGCAAGGCTATAGCCAATACCAATGGTTCTTTTACCCCAAACTGCAATAAAGTAATAACCTAGTCGTGCACCTAGCCCTGTTTTTTGTAACCCTTTTGAAATCATGATGGATATACCAATCAACCAAATAAGAGGGTTAGCAAAGCCACTTAAAGCATCTTTGATGGCATCGCTAGGGTTATCTGCTGTTACTCGGGTAATCGCGACCAGTGCTATCGCGATAATCGAAATTGCACCAATAGGCATTGCTTTACCAATAATGGCTGAAATAACACCAATAAACATCGCAAATAGAAGCCAAGCATTTGCAGAAACATCTTGCGGAATTGGAATGAGAAACCAAATAATAAGGGTAAGTGATACTGAAATTATGGTTGGTATGAGTTTGAATCCCATTGAATCGTACTCCAAAAATATAGTTATT
>NZ_SGSW01000129.1:0-1940 GCF_004209125.1 Acinetobacter sp. WCHAc060033
AAAGATTTATTTTTTAATGACACGCTTAAACAGCGTGGCTTGTAAATTAGTATAAATAATTTTGTTGTTCTACAATTTTGATCGTATCTTAGTTTTTTCTCATAGTTCATGAACTTTAAAATTCTAAACCAAGACTAATATTTATATAAGCAATTGAAAATACAATACATAGTTTCTTTATACACTTATGAAGTGAACTTTAGGTGAACATAAGTTAAATAGAAATTTTTAATTAGTTCAGCACAAACGTACAATCTTTAAGGCCTATAACTCGATACCGTTCTCTCTTTGATGTTTATTGCTATCTAATTGAGTGAACTCTGTGGAAATATTTCTTTATACATTAAGCGTTATGTATAGCCCAGGCCCTGTAAATTTTATGGGGCTAAATTCTGGCCTTACAGGTCAATTAAAAAAGACTATAGGATTTTACCTAGGCATTGGTTTCGCCATGTTGATCTTATTCGTATTGTTTGGCTATATAGGTGAAGCTGTTATTCCACATGGATTGATTCATTATATTGCTTTAGCGGGTGCAATTTATACATTCTACTTGGCTATAAAAATGATTAGGGCGAATGTAGAAACAACTCAACAGCAAGAAAGCCATCTAACATTCTTAAATGGCTTATTTATTCAGTTATTAAATCCAAAAGCCATTCTCGTCATTCTACCTGTTACGACAATTATGTACCCTGCAGCCAAAATCACAGGAATCATGATCTTGATAGTTTCTTTACTGATTTCACTTGGTGCTGTTGGCGCACCATTCACCTATGCTCTGGTTGGAAAAGTATTAGGCAACAAAATTGCTAATCCTATCTGGTTTAATCGGCTAAATAAGCTGATGGGTATACTCTTGATTTTATCAGGGCTTTTTATGTTCAAAGATTTTCTTAATGGAATAAATCTGCTGTAGGACAAATTAGCCGTTCAAATCGAACGGCTATCTTTTAATATTTATCATTTTCCATTGAGTGGGAGTTAAACCAAATGTTTTTATAAAATGTCTGGTCATATGACTCTGATCAAAAAAGCCTGCATTTAAAGCAGCATTAACAATAGACTCCCCTTGAGCAAGGTAGAACTTAACTGTTTCTAAGCGACGCATGATCATATAACGGTGTGGGCTAGTTCCAAATAATAATCGGAAATCACGAGAAAGGCTCCAGCGGTCACGATCAGCATGTTTCTCTAAATCTGACAAACTTAAGTTTTCATGTGGATACGCCAAAATACACTCACGCGCTCTCTCTGCTGCCTTGTAGTCAAATTTTTTGTTTTGGTTAGATGAAGTATCTGAAATTTCACACAGTGTAGTTGCCAAATCAAATAGAGCATCTTCCTCTTCTAGGGTATCCATATAATTATTTATATTATTTAGAAAGCTATCCATTGCCCTAAACAGGCGAATATCATTACTTAAGCCATGTCTGATAAAAGGCAAAGGTTTACCCTTTAAAATGGTTTGGATCATCGCTGGTTCGATGTAAATCATTCTATAGCGATAGCCATCTAATGTTCCTGATTCACCATCATGCTTTTCATCCGGGTGTAGAACCATAGTCATGCCTGGCAAGCTATGTTGCAATGTACCTTTGTAATGAAAGTTTTGAACTCCGGAAAGAGTCCTGCCAATAGCATAAGTATCATGTCGGTGAGGTTTATAAGCATAATTGGAAAGAAATGCTTCAATTCTTTCTAATTTATGATTTTGAGTGGGGGATCTCACAATCCAATTATTTCCACTGGAGAAATCAGGCATAATTGATGGCCAATTTTTCGTAGATTCTATTGTAGATTATTTTTCACTTTTCCTAAAATTAACATAATACACGTTATACGTAATGCTTGATATTTCTCTTTAAATATCATTATATTAAAGCAAGCCGTTCTGAAATATAGGGCACCAGCAGAGCGGCTTTTTATTGATTATTCAT